>JBLNDH010000067.1:0-6243 GCA_050261455.1 Bacillota bacterium | reverse complement strand
TCTTGGTCTTGCCCGGGATGTCAGCCCGGTGGGCCTCGGCGTATTCCTTCAGATCCGCTTCGAGTCTGATGATGCGATCCTGCAGGGGCTTGCAGCGAAGATCGGCATCCGCTTTGATATCGCTGATCTGGGCATTCATCTTGTTCGTAATGTCGCTGATCTCGATCTGCAGTTCCCCGAGTTCTTTCAGCGTATAGGCCGCATCATCCCATGATTTGAGACGAGGCTCGGATTCGATGCGTTTGCGGGCCATCAGCAGGCCTCCTTTCCGGTCTTGGCGAGCAGGCGTCGAGTGACGCTCTCGCGGGGAAATTTGTGATAGAGCATCTTCGCCGTTTCCGGACAGGGACCGACCCGGCAAAATCGCCCATCACAGCAAGCGGGTTGATTTGCGATACCCCGGTTATGCTGAGCAATCATACGGTCTATGGCCCGTTGCCTGGGATCGATATAATTCATCTCTATCCCTCCAAAAATGACTTATTTAGGCGTTCGAACAGCCTTTTCACCCGGCTTTTCTGCGTATCGATTTTATTCATGGACGGGCTCCGCTTCCTTGACAGGGGCCGCGTGGCGGGCGGCGCGAACCTTCAGCCGTTTCCCAAGCCATTCAATGGCCAATATAGGCGAGCAGACCGCCGCCACCAGGCACGCGAGGAGGGCAAGAACACCCCAACAATAGATCGCTATCGCAAGGCACAACGATTCGAGCAGGGAGCCGCCGAGGCGGCGCAGCCGGCCTTTACAACGCTCCCACGCCACCAGGCGGTCGATCTGGGCCTGGGTAAGATTCATCTCCGCATCGCCTCCACGTCAACCGGTTTGAGCCTCCTGAGCGCGGCATAACCGGCCAAGTCCTGCTGCGCTTCGGCCTTTGTGCCCCGCACGGGCAGGCGGGTAAACCTCCGCAGAGCCCCGGCCCCGTTGTGCTTGCGCCAATAGGTGCCCCAGGTGTCGCGTCCGATGCCCGTATGAACAAACAAGATACGCCCGTCAGCGGTATGGTAGGCGACGCCGGACTCGGCCAACTCATCGATGTATCGCTGGCGCTCCAGCGCCAGGCTGTAAGGGGTGTCGATATAGCCTTTGCCCATCAGCGCACCTCCCCGATCGCTCGGCGGTTGGCTATAATGCGCCCGGCGTAACGTGACGACAGCTCAAGGATCCGGGCCGGGGGCCGGTTCGGGCCGGCGTTGTAGGCGGCAATGGCCAGGCGCTCGTTATGAAAGCGGGACAGGCAATGGGACAGATAACGGGCGCCGGCTTCTAGGGTGGCGCGCCAGTCGAGTAGGCTGCCCGCGTGCCACTCGGAAAAGGTTGTCGGGCGGACCTGGACCAGGCCGCGTTCATTGAGCTTGCCGACCGCGGCGGGGTTGAACTCGGACTCCTGCTTGGCCATGCCGGCCAAGAGCTTCGGATCGACGCCCTCCATTTTGGCGACGAATATGATCTGATAAGCAATTTCAGTGGCCTGTCGCGGGGTGTATTTGGCGCTGCGGAGGATGTATGCTTTTATCTCCTGCGCCTGGTCGAAGACCTCCTCGGCATTGTCAAGCCGCGCATCGTAGGCTTTGATCTTGGCTTCGAGCCGGTCGATTCTGACGTTCAGCGCCTTGATATAACAGCCCATACCGATCAGGGCCAGGCCCACCGCCACGATTAAGATCATTGCGACGACCATGGTTCCAGCGGACGCCCGGAGGTATGTATCCGTCATGTCGTCAAACTCCTTTCAACATGCCTTTATTAATAGGTTGAAACCGATTGGAATCACGACTGGGCCAATGACAACTGCCCCGGATGACAAGGTTGATCGGACAGGCACGGCAGCATGAGCAAATGCTGGCCGGCGAACTCCTCCGCGCACTTGGTGCAAAGGGCTTGCTTGATATAGAACGTCTTGTCGCCCCTGCGGCTCGTATATCGCGCGACGTGGCGGGCGATGCGCAGGCAGTTGGGCGTGGAGCACGTTGGTTGCCCGGGGATGGATCCCGCCGGGAGCGGCCGCAGATCGTGGTTGGAGGTGCGTAGTCTGGTCATGAGTCAGGCATCCTCTCCGGGCATCAGGAACCGTGTGGCAAAGCGCAATGATTCCACGTCAAGTGCCGGGCGCCCGTTGGCTCCCGCGATATCGCAACCCATCTTGAAGAGCTTGACGACTGTCCGAAAGCCGCCGTTACCTCTGGCCTGTTCGAGCAGGAAGTCCAGACAGTCGTCGGTGACAGTCACGACCGACTCGATGACCTTGCGGATGTCCGAGAGCGGGATCTCCCGTTGAAGACACCTCCTGATTCCCACGCGGCTGGAAAGCTGCGCGAATTCCGCTCTGGCCCGTCCGTGCAGCCTGTCGTAGACCAGTTCGTTGCCGATCAAGGCCAATCCGCAGTGGGCCTGATCCACGATGAGGATCCGGAGTATGTCGATGCCTTTGGGCGTGAGATGCTGCGCCTCGTCGACGATAACCATGCGGCCGGAATCGCGCAGCGATTCAATGACGAGACGGCGCGCCTTACGCGCATTGGAGCCGCCGGACTTGCCAAGCTTGTCCAGAAGTTCCTCGAGCAACGGGTTGGGCGAACGCAGGCAGGGGTCCGCGGTGATGAGGATGCAATCCGGGTGTGAGCTGAGGTAATCGCTGATGGCCATGGTCTTGCCGCGACCGGCGCCGGAATAGCAGATGCCGAGATCCCTGTTGATATGGCAATACCCCAGCACGGCCTTGACCTCTTCGGTGAAACTGGTTTCGACGTATCCGGGCACGCGGGGAGCGACGGCGCGGCGCTCGGCCAGGTCGCGGTAGCTCTCGATGGCCATCGCTACGGCCAGCTCGTCGCCGGGGTATTTGGAGACATGTCCGGGAATGCGTTTATCCTCGTCCGGAGTGCCCAGGAATTGGCTGATGGTCGATTCGTTGTAGTCCAGAGCCTTGGCGACGGCCTTTCGCGTTGTCCGGGTTTCGGCCAGGTGCCGCTGGAGCCATGCGCGGGCTTCAAGGATCCTGGCCAGGTTCTCGCGCTCCTGTTCCAAGGGCTCGACAATCTTGAGGGGTAATCCCGCCATTGCAAACATCTCCTTTATCTCGCTTTTGCGTTGATCCTGGTAAGAATGAGGCGCTCCTGCTCCTCCTGTCTGAGCCGTTCCGCCTCTTTGGCCGCTTTTTGCTGTTCCTCCTTGGCTCTGTTGAGGGCGGCGATATCGATGAGATTTCCCGACGCGGCGGCTTCGGCGTGAGCGGATATACGCTCTTTCTTGGGCGGTTGCAGGCCGATCCGCACGGGCTCGATGACTTGCGATTGGGGCTGAGGTTCGTTCTTCGGCTGCCGTTGGAGTTCTGCCTTGCGCCGGTTGATGACGCGTTTGACATGATCGGGCTCGGCGGCCACGGCGGACCGGCCGGCATAATACTGCTCCGTTTGTTTGCGCAGGCGCTTCTTCTCCGCCTCGGCCGCGCGATGATCCTCGGATGTGGCGCCCCACGCAACCAGATCGTGGGATTCGACCCGGCAGAGATACTTGTCGCGCAGGTCGTAGATATGGAGGATGCCGATCTGGTCTGGATGATAGCGAGCGTGAACCTTTTCGCCCTGGTGCATCATGAGCTGGTCCGAGCGGAACCAGCGGTCAAAATACCAGATGCCGTGGCGGCGTACGGTCAACGCCTTGGTGGTGCGCATGAGAGTCAGCAGCAAGGCCTCCGGAGACGCGCGACGAACGGTGGCCAACAAGGAGTCGTAGACTTCGCGCGGGCAGCGTCCATCCATGCCTTGGCCGCTATGGGGGTTTTCGTTGTATACCGCGTCGGCCCAATCGGCGAATAGCTTCTTGAACTCATCGAGCGTGATGAGGCCCTCGGGTTTTTTCAGGACGTCCTGGAGGCGTTCTGGCCGCTCTAGGACATTGCCGCCGCGGTAGGAGACGAACAAGCGGCTGTACTGTTCCTTGACGGTGCGGAAAAGCCGTTCGATCGGTTTTGCTTTGGCGTTGTAGGGCTCGGTGTAGGTGGCCCCGATCTCCAGGAGAGACATGATCGGCGTGATGCGCGCCGGATCCAGGGTGACGCGCACCTTGGTGCGGCCGCCGGCGATGTCCAGGGCACGATAGTCCTTGCCGTTGTCGACCAGGATGTTGTATGGCAGGTTGTAGTTGCGATGCTCGACGGCATGATGGAATGAGAGCAGCACGGTATCGGTGTTGGGATTTAGACTGATGTGCCAGCCGAGCAGGCGCCGGCTGCGGACATCCATCCACGCGGAGACCCAGGGGAAGCATACTTTGCCGTCAGGCCCGAGCACCGCCACGTCGAATTGATGGTGGTCGGCGACCCAGATATCGTTGGGTTTGATGCTGCTGTAGTCGCGTAGTATGGATGGCTCGCATTTGTCTTCGTACGCCTTTTCGCCCTCGCGGAACAGGACCGCGACCGGATAGGGGATCTTCGCGGCAAGGCGCTGGAAAGTCTTAAGACAAGGGAAGCCGCCGGCTTCGGGCCAGCCTTCGTTATTGGCCTTGCTCTTGAGCTTCTCGTAGCACCAGGCGACGGTCGGCTGGTTTTGATCCAGGTATAGAGCAAGAAACTCGTCTCTCAACCGATCGGTGATCTTGCTCTCGGGAGGCTTTCGGTCGCCATAGCGAGGACCCAGCGCGGCCACGCCTCCCGTACGGTACTGTTCCTCCCACCGGTACAGGGTGGACTCGCAGATGCGCTTCTTGTGGGTCTTATTCCATTCGGCCACGAATGCCAAGTTGAGCTTGTGGGTATTGCCCTTGGCCTTGTTGCCGGCCAGGAACTGCTTCCACGCATCCAGGGCGGCTTTCTTTTCAAGGGCCTTGCCGCGATCGCTCCCGCTCAGAGCGTCGAGCCCGGCGCCGATCTCCTTCGGCCTGGACGGCGCCAGACGCTCGTAGTACTTGATCTGAGCGTTGACGGGCAGGCTGTGCAGGGAGATCTGGAGCGCCTTGCCGCCCTGGCCGGAGCCGGAGACGTAACGGTAGGCGAACTCTCCTTTGTACACCTTCTCCCTCAATGTGCCTTCCGTGACATGCAACAGTTCGGCGGCTTCCGCGGCGCTCAGCCACGGCGCGCCGGCTTTCTCGATCATGCGCCAACACCTCGAAGCGTATGCAAGTAGCGTTTAATCTCTCTGCCGCGATCGGCGAGGGCTTTCCGCTGTTCCTCGATCTGGCCGAGTTCGGCGAGGAGAGCATCCTGGCTCTCCAGGACGTAGCAATCGGCCGGCCCGGCGATGACGTTCAGGACATCGATCTTGCCAACGGCGAGGCAAAAAGCCGCGGCGTATTCCGCGGGGAACCGATGGGCTTCTTTGGATTTGGCCGTCCAGCAATCTAGCTGGGTCGCACTGATTTTGACGCCCAGCAGTTCGGACATGCGTTCGGCGATCGCCGCGCGCGACATGCCGCATTGGTTGATGCCATCGGCAAGGGCCTGGCGCACGGAATGGGCGATGTTGCAGATGCCGGGCGTCCGGTCCGTGGACTTCCGAGCATCCCGCAACACGATGATGTCAAAAAGAGATAACTGCCTGGGCACGCCAGGTGTCACCATGTCTGAACTTTGCGTCCGCTTCGGCATTTACATCACCTCCCCCGTGTGTTAGGATCTTTACATGTACCAGTCAATACTGGAAGTGACGAGATTGTGCGATTGGGGCTCGATCGTAACCATCGAGATCGAAGACGAGTGGCGCGACCGGGTGGTGGCGGTCCTGGAGGGCTTGTCCCGCCGGGAAGTGTCCCTGGCGCGGAACCTGCTGCTGCATGGCTGGAAGTGCGATATCAGGAAGGATTACCAATACTCCGTCTGGTGCTTTACCGCGGATAACAAAGCGGAGTACTTCTCGGTCGTCGAAACCCGTATCGCCATGCGGATCCTGGCCGCCCTCGGCGCGCGCAACACTACGCTGGGCTTGCTGGTCAGCTAGCCTTGCGCTTGGGCGCGCGGCGCCATTCCATGTTCCAGCCGGCGCATTCCGGCCAGACCTCGGTCACCTTGACGCCCATGGCGTCGGCGACCGCCTGGCGGATGTACGGGGTGCGGCGATGATTGTGGACCACCATGGTGACGGCTTCGGGGGTAACGCCGAGGGGTTTCGCGATCGAGACGATGGTGATCTTGAGGGCGTGCAGTCTGGCACGGATTCGCCAGGGATCCCAACCTGCGTTGGCACTGGCGGGGGCAGCTTGGTGATTCATATCATCAATGCTCCTCTCTGGTGTGTGCTCGGG
>JBLNDH010000066.1:0-3240 GCA_050261455.1 Bacillota bacterium | reverse complement strand
GGCGGCCCGCCCATGCTCCCCATCCGTGGCAACAACACGTAGCATGGGCATCTTGCCCATGCGCGTTCTATCTGTGCTTCTCTGCGCCCATCTGCGGCCCTTAGTGAAGATCCGTGGGCCTCCACTTCGGTCGCAGGCCACACGATGGGCCTCTTGCCCAATCGCATGTTCCCCCCCCGTAACGTACATCACGCTGCCTTCCCCTCCGGCATTTCCGTTTGTTCCCCCAACCTTCCCAGAAACCGCCGCAATTCCGCCCGGATCTGCTCGCCGCCCACGCGAAACAGATCCTCATGCTTGGCCTCATCGATCACGATCCGTGTCACCGGGCATCCACGCGAGGCCGCAATCGCCGCCAGCCGCCGCGACATCTCCGAGGGCACCAGCCGGTCTTGCTTGCCATGCGCAATAAACACCGGCCCGTCAAACGTCGCCAGCTTCCGCTCATTGTCAAAGTGGTGCTGCAAAATCAGGCTGGTCGGGAAGAACGGATACTGCTTGGCTGCCATGTGGCGCATGCTGGTAAAGCTGCTGAAAATCAGCAGTGCCGCCGTCTTATGCCTGCAAGCCAGCTGGACCGCGATCCCCGATCCCAGTGACCACCCCATCGCCACGATCTTCGCCGGATCGATGTCGTCGCGCGATTGCACATACTGATACGCCGCTTCCGCAGTATCGTAGCACCCCTGCTCGCTCGGCACGCCGCTGCTCATCCCATACCCAACCAGTTCCGGAATCAGCACATTCGCCCCCAATCGACGAATCCGCCCAAACTGCGCCACCGTGTCCACGAGGCACATGGCGTTGCCGTAGAAGTAGACGATCGTCGGACATCGATCGGCGTTGGGATGTGTGTCGCCGTTGGCAGTCAGCGCGCCGCCATACATCGCCACGATCCGTTCGCCGCCCGCGGTCCGCAAAGGGATGAGTTCTGCGTCGGCCGGCGGTTGTACAACGCTCGCCGGTTTGCCCTGTCGGAGATGACCCGGAAAAATAATCTGCCGCTGAATCAGACCGTACCAGAACGAGCCGGGGAAAAAAGACATCATTTTTGCATCTGCTCCAGGAGTTCGTTATCGACACAACGTCCCCCGGCAGATCACCGCGGTGCGCATGTCCTTGATTAATCAGAATTAAAAAAGAAACGGACGCCATAGGTGGTGTCCGTTACAGTTTGTGGGGTGCAATTGCGAAAAATCCGCTAGCAAGGGATTCACACAATTACAGCCGTTCCCGATTCCGTGTATCCGTGCGTCCCTTTCCCTCGCCCACTCCTCCAGGCGAGGGTTTGACGCAACAGCTCCACCCGAGCCGGAAATGCTTTATTTTCGCTTCGATCGCACCTCTTCCTTGATTCTCTGAATGTGCCCGCGCCCCAGCGCTTTCACTTCGCATCCCAGCTCGAAGTATCTTCGGATCTTCTCGTCGGTCAAGATCCCAAAGCAATCTACCACCGCCAGCGGACCGCCCGCCCACTGCACCACCGCCTCCGGATCCAGATCCAAGTACGGCTTGTGCCGCACCGCCAGCACCACCGCATCCGCCCCCTTCAGCGCCGCCGCCAGGTCCTTCTGCACCCGCAGGTGCTCCAGCTCCTCCTGGTTGTGGAAAAACCGCGCCCAGCTGTGCCCCGGGGCCGGGTAGCTATCCTGGCTCTCCAACTCGTACCAGTGCTCCACATACGGATCGTGCACGCTCACTTCCGCGCTCATCTCTGTAAGCTTCCTCACCACCAGCTCGCTGCCGCTGTAGCGCGTGTCTCCCACATCCTCCCGGTAACTGGCCCCACAGAGCAGCACCCTCGAGCCGGCGATGTACTTGCCCAGGTTCCGCAGGGCATCCCGCACCAGCTCGGCCGCATGCAGCCCGCGGGTGTCGTTGATGTCGATGGCCGTCGGCGTGAGCTTGAAGACATTGTCCTGATCTTCAAAGCCCAAAATGTGCTTGTAGGCCCAGTAGCCCAGCCCCCCATCCTTGGGCAGGCAGTACCCGCCCACGCCCGGCCCCGGGAAGATGATGTTTGAGTGCGTCGGCCGGACCTTGATGGCATTGATCACCTTGATCAGGTCCACCCCATTGCGCTCGGCAAACAGGCTCCACTCGTTGAGGAACGCCAGAATCGTCGCCCGGTAGCTGTTCTCCACGATCTTGGTCGTCTCCGACTCGATCGGCCGGTCCATCACCGTTAGCGGGAACTTCTCCGTATTCAGCACTTCGGTGAGGAACTTTACGACCCGTTTGCGAGCTTCCTCATTGCACCCCGAGCACACCCGCCAGAAATCGCGGATGCTGGAGACATAGTGCCGGCCTGGCATCACTCGCTCGAAACTGTGGGCCAGCACCGGCGCACTCTGAATGCCCCGGCCCCCAAAGGCCTTCTTCATGATCGGGTAGGCCACGAATTCCGTCGTCCCCGGGGCCACCGTGGTCTCGATCAGTACCAGGCAGCCCGCCGGGATCTTCTCGCCGATGGTCTTCATGGTGGCTTCCAACGCCGCCATCTCCGCTTCGCCCTGACGCATGTCCCCCATCGCGTGCTTGGTGTAGTCGCACTGCACATCCACCACCACCACGTCCGCCAGCTTCAGGCAATCGGGGTTGTAAGTGGCCGTGAGGGTCTTCTTCTCTTTCACGCAGCGGGCGATCATCGGATCCACCTCGGGATCCTCCGCCTTCACTGGCGACTGGCCGCGGTTGAGCAGCGGAATCTTCCAATAAGAGCGCGAGCTGGGCCGCTGGCAGCCGATGACGAACTTGCTGGGCTTGCCGGTCTTCTTATCGACGGTATCGGCGATGATCGCCGCCATCACCGCCCCCACGAAGCCCACGCCCATGACGACCACGATCTCCTTGCCCTGCTTCCGCGCCGCGTCTACGAGTTTCTCCAGCCGCGCCAGCTCCTGGGGATACTCCTCGCGTGTGGGAAGGGGAAACCGTTCGCCGGACGGATCAATCGAGTATTCGCTCATGCTTTCTCCATCGGTCTACCAAAGCCCCAAGATTGAGGACCCTTTTGCCCCCATTCTAACAAGCTGTCTCCCAACCTCCACGCCGGGTTCATCGCCTCAAGCGATGACCCGGATCTCTCCCCAATCTCAACCCTCCCCTCCGCCGTCCCGTCTCCCAACACGCTTGCGGTTTCGCGGACCACATCCCGCCCCTCCGCCGATCCAATTACTGACCCCTCACCCCCGACCCCCGCCTCACTGACCCTGTCGCCACGTCTGCACAATCCCCCGC
>JBLNDH010000065.1:0-3544 GCA_050261455.1 Bacillota bacterium | reverse complement strand
GGTGCGCATGTCCTGAGCGACAATGCCGACGCACTGGCCGTTCTCGATGACCGGCCAGAGGAATTCCCAGAACTCGTATTTCTTGACCCGGCCTTCGGCATCCCATCGCCGAGTCTGTTCGTCCAATGCATAAAGCAACTGCTGGCCAGTGGTTGCACCGGCGTAGAACGTCCGCTTGAACAGCGACCCGCCGAAGAGACGCAACGCCCGCTGACCTTCGGGAGTCCGGTTAAAGGGCACGCCCATGCGATCCAGCAGATCGATGATCTTCGGGGCCCAGTTGGCCATCTCCAGCACGGGAGGCTGGTCGGCCAAGAAGTCGCCGCCCAGCACCGTTTCATCGAAGTGCATCCACTCGCTGTATCCCTGCTGCCGCGCAATATCGTTGCAGGCGTTGATGCCGCCTTGTGCGCAGACGCTGTGGCTGCGTTTGACCGGCACCATGGAGAACAGATCCACCGGCACGCCGCTCTCAGCCAGCTTGATGGTGCAGGACAACCCTGCCAACCCGCCACCCACGACAATAACACGCTTCTTACTTGCTGCCGCCATAAACTCAATCCTTACCGAAGCTTCTTGGTTCGTACAAATCAACTAATGAACAACTGCCTTGGGTGCACCCGGACCGGCCGGGATCATCGTGACCGAAGCCACCAAAGCGATCATGCCCAGCACAAAGGTCAGAATGAACAGAGCCAGGCAAGCGTAGCCCCATCGCTTTTGGGCTGCGGCGCTGGTAGTCACGCCCCAGGTGATGGCGGCCGTCCAGAAGCCGTTGGCCAGATGATAGCACGACGCGAGGATGCCAATGGGATAGATCACCCCGGCGACAAACCAGGACGTGGTCATGTGGGCATGGACCGTGGCCGAGGCGTTGTGCGGATCAAACATCAACGCCGGGCTCAGCCAATTGAACGCGCCGTACTTAAGCGACAGAACGTGAAAGAGAATGAACAGCACGATGATGATCGCGCTGATTCGTTGGAACAGGTAGAACCAGTTCTTGGTATAGGGATAGTTGTTAATGTTGGGCTGGCCCGTAACGGTGATCCAGATCCCGTAGACCGTGTGGTAAATGATGGGCAGGAAAATGAAGGCCCATTCGACCCCCCATAGGAATGGGAGATCGTGGATCTTGTTTACCTGAACCTGATACACCTGCCCGAGTTGCGCAATTGTCGCATTGACGATCAGGTGTACGACCAGGTACCCGCCGAAAATAATGCCCGTGAGAGAGTGCAGCCGCCGCAGGAGGAAATGGTACCTCCCGCCAAGAAGCGGTAACGTCAGATCTGATGCAGTTGCTGTAGACACACAAATCCTTTCCAACAAACAAATCGAGTCGGGCATTATAGAGAACGATTGATGTGATTCCAAACAGACAAAAGGAGTCTCGATAAACCGTTACGCTGCGGTGCGGATTACGGGTGGGCCTGCGGGCTTGGGGAAGGGATGGGGCAGGATAGCGGAAATCATGTAAATACAGGATGGTGCAGCGCTTCCTCTTGCTCGCCGCCCGATTGGCTGGTTATCATAGATGATGGCCGGGCCGGACCATGGCGCCGGGTCCGGTGCTTTTAGAATGCACTTCGCACGGCCAGGGTCATAAACGGCGCCGTGGGCTTAGGAGGGGTGGAAGCCAAGGCTTCCAGCCGAAGAGAAGGAGTGGCCATGGCCACGGGCAAGATCAAGTGGTTCAACGATCAAAAGGGTTTTGGTTTCATCGCGGATGACAATGGTGGCGAGGATGTGTTTGTACACTTCTCGGCCGTTGAGATGGACGGCTACAAGAGCCTAAAGGAAGGCCAAGCCGTCACGTATGAGGCTGAGCCATCCGCAAAGGGTCTGAAGGCGACCAAGGTGGTTCCTGTTTAATAAAAGGTGATAGACATACTGGAAACCGCCGCTGGTGAGCGGCGGTTTTTTATTGCGCAGGGGGATGGGACCAGTGGAGGGTAGGGAGTTGGCCGGAGTCGAGAGCACGCCAGTAGGATTCTTGGATGGCTTGATAGATGCCGAAGAGGCCACGGGCGTCCTGGTCGCGATCGACGGGGATGGGGACAGGCTCCCCCTGGGGTTTGGCGGCAGCGAGGAAGGGGGCGGCGTGGGTGCGGATGATGCGGGTGACGGGGCGGTCGGTGCCGTCGGGATTGATGATGCCGTAGTCGCTTTTTTCGTTGACGCGATAGCCGCCGGGGTACCACCAGTAGAAGACCCCATCGGCGCCGGATTGGGTCATCATGCGGTAGAAGTCGCGGTAGTAGCGGGCTTGGAAATCGAGTTTGCCATCGTTGGGGCCGTTGGAGGCGTTGTCCCAGACGCTATAGCCCATCTCAGCCCAGAGGACGGGCTTGTTGGGATCGCACAAACGCGCGTAGGCGGCGGTGAAATGGCCGGGGTTGACCATGTCCCAGTCACCAATGCGGCCGTAGGCTTCGGGTTCCCAGATATCGACGGCGTCGGTGAGGCCATAGAAGTCGTAGGGGAGGAGTCCGGCATTATTGAAGGTGGGGTCGCCGGCCATTTGCATGCGGAAACTGACGGCGTGGTTGGGATCGATGGAACGGACGAGGCGACGGGCTTCGGCGTAGGGGGTTCGAAGCATGTCGTCGAGGAAGGCGCGATAGTCGGCGATGAGTTTGCGCCAGGGGCCATCTTGGACGAGTTGCTCAGCGGGTGGGACGGAGAATTGGTCGTGGTCCACCGGGGCGGGGACTTGCCAGGCTTTCTGGGCCTGATCGAGCGAGCCGTAGCGATGGAGGACCCACTGCCTCCAGGCGGGGGCGTATTGCATTTGGTGTTTGTGGTCGAAGTGGCTGGGTTCCCAGGCCAGGTCGTAGGCGAAGATCGTGTCACTTTCAGGCAGGCGGAGGGTCTGGATCATTTCGCGGATCAAGGGCCAGCGAAAATCCAGGGGCGTGCCGGGGCGGAGGGAGAGATTGACCTTCAGATCCAGGGCTTGGCAGCGGCGAAGGAAATCGAGGAGATTCTGGGCCTTGAGCGACTGGTGATAGAGGAAGATCGAGACGCTGTTGAGGTTCATGGCTTTGATGCGGCGCAGGTCGCGATCGATGATCTGGGGATCATAGGCGGCGGAGCCGAGCCATTGTTCGAAGAGGGCGTTGTCGGGTTGGGCGATACCGGAGGAGGGCATGTAGTTTACGCCATGGGCTTTCCATGAGTGGCCGTTGAGGAAAAAGGCGCCGTTGCGGGATTCGATGAAATGAGGGGTTGGAGTGGGGGAGTAGACATAGAGGTCGTGGGTGAGGCGGTCGATGACAGATTCGTCATTTTGGCGCAGTTCGGTGATGACGGTGAGGTGGGCGGGGGTGGAGGGGGGAAGTTGGAGGGTGTCGTGGAATTCGCGGAGATCCGGGTCGTTGCGAAGCGACGAACCCGGCGTGGGGATTGCGAACGTGCGCTGATAGAGGCGTGAGGCGGGGGCGTCGGGGGAGATGACGGAGATGCGTACGGTCAGGTTAGCAGGATCGCTGGAGTGGAGTTGGGTTACGCGAGCGCCGAGGGGGACAATTTGGTTCTTGAA
>JBLNDH010000064.1:0-6916 GCA_050261455.1 Bacillota bacterium | reverse complement strand
TGCGCCGGCGGCACGATCCCCGCCGCGGCCAACGCCGTCGGAAAAACGTCCAGCGAAATGATCGGCTGCGCATATTCCTTCCCCGCCGGCAGATGCCCCTTCCATTGCGCCAGGAACGGAACGTGAATTCCGCCTTCTCCCAGGCCTCCCTTACCCCCTCGGTACGGCGTATTCCGCGACGAATTCCCCGCCGTCGGACCCCCGTTGTCCGAAACTAAAAAGACCAGCGTGTCTTCCTCAAGATTCAACTGCCGCAGCGTGCTCAGCACCGCCCCCACCCCATCATCCACCGCCGCCAGCATCGCACAGAACAGCCGCCGCTTCTCTTTCTCAATATGTGCAAACCGATCCAGGTACTTCGTCGGCGGCGCCTCCAGCGGTACGTGGACGGCGTTGTAAGGCAAATACAGGAAGAACGGCTCGTTCTTGTGACGCTGGATAAACGACACCGCCTCCCGCGTAAACGCGTCCGTCAGGTATTCCTTCTCCACCACCGGCGTGTAGCCGCGGCAAATCGGATCATGCGCATGGTCCGGCTTGTAAAAATAGTCGTGCGAACTGTCCAGAAACCCGAAAAACTCCTGGAAGCCACGCTTCAGCGGGTGAAAATAAGGATTCAGCCCCAAATGCCATTTCCCCACCATTCCCGTGGCATACCCATTCGCCTTGAACACATCCGCCAGCGTCCGCTGCGACAGTGGCAAACCCACCGTTGCCGACGCTTCCTTCGGCGCCGCGTTCCATTCGTGCCCAAATCGCTGCTGGTACCGCCCGGTCAGCAGCCCTGCCCGGCTGGGACTGCACTGCGGTGCCGAAACGTACCCCTGCGTGAAATCGATCCCATTCTTGGCCAGGCTCGCGATATTCGGCGTCTGCACATCCGTTGCGCTGTGACACGACAAATCCGCATACCCCAGATCGTCGATCAGAATGACAATCACATTGGGTCGTCGTCCTGTCGATGCTCCTCTTGAAAAAAGACCCGGCACTAACAACCCGGCCGCACCGGCCGACATCATCGTGACAAACTCCCGGCGGTTAATCATATGGTGACTCGTCACTTCCCTGCGTTGATTTCATCCCAATCGAACGGGTACAGCCTTGTCAGGCTATACCGGACCCGCCCAGTCCGCAAGCCCCGCCTTTGCCTTGCCCGGGCGGGTACTTGATCGAACACGCTATTGCGTGCTATCGCATACACAACGTATCCTGCAGGGTTTACGCTGTTTCGTGTTGCTCAAGCGTTGCAGGCAACCACTACTGGAAGGTTAACATCCTCATGCTTCCCACAAGCACCAACGTCTCCCTCGAGATCGCTAAGGCCATCCCCAACACCGCCGACGCCGTGGCGGTGTTCGTCACCGATCCGCCCCAATTGAAACCCGCCGACACCGCCCCCCTCGCCCCTGCCGAACGCCAAGCCGTCCAACGAATGCTCGCCGCCCGCGTCATCCAGGGCAAACTCAAAGAAGTCGCCGCCGAAGTCGTTGAATTGCCCGGCCGCAAGCATCGCCACGTCATGGTGGCCGGCTTAGGGTCGCCCCAAAAACTGACCGGCGAATCCATCCGCCAAGCCGCCGGCGCCCTGGCAAAGCTCGCCGCCAGACGTCACGCTGCCCGCGTCGCCCTCGTCGTGCCTGCTGGAATCACCTCGGCTCATTCCATCGACGCACGCATCGCCATCCAATCCGCCGTTTCCGGCTACCTCCTGGCCAGCTTCAACTACGCCGAGCATAAAGGGCTCGCCAGCAAAACCTCCGGCAACCAGCCCAATGCCGGCAAGGTCACCCTTTCCTGCGTCGTTCCCCCCGAACAGCAAAAAGACCTCCGTCTCGCCATGGAACAGGCCCGCATCATCGCCGATGCCCAGAACTACGCCCGCACCATCGCTTCCCGCCCCGGCAACGTGATCAATCCACCCTCTCTCGCCAAGGTCGCTCAGGACCTGGCCAAGGAAATCGGCCTCACCTGCCGCGTCCTCGACGAAAAACAGATGCAGAAGCTCGGCATGGATGGCATCCTCGCCGTCGGCCGTGCCTCCGCCAATCCCCCTCGCATGATTGCCCTGGAATACCGCGGCTCCTCCCGCAAATCCGCCTCGCCTCTCCTCATCATCGGCAAGGCCATCACTTTCGATTCGGGCGGCATCTCCATCAAACCCGCCGACAAAATGGGCCGCATGATCTACGACAAATCCGGCGGCGTCGCCGTCCTCGGCATCCTTTACGCCGTCGCCAAACTCAAACTTCCCATCCATGTCGTCGGCATCCTCGCCGGTGCCGAAAACATCCTCGGCAGCAAGTCCTACCGTCCCGGCGACATCCTCCGCATGTTCAATGGCGTCACTGTTGAAGTCATCAGCACCGACGCCGAAGGCCGACTTGTCCTCGGCGATGCCCTCGCCTGGGGCATCCAAACCTACAAGCCCCAAGCCGTCGTCGATCTGGCCACCCTCACCGGTGGCGTTGTCGTCGCCCTCGGCAAAACCATGGCGGGCTTCATGTCCAATAGCGACGACCTCTCTGCCCAACTCCAGTCCGCCTCCCAGTCCGCTGGCGAGAAGCTCTGGCGCCTTCCCCTTGGCGATGAACAACGCGATCAAATCAAATCCGAGCATGCCGACATCGTGAACTCCGCCGGCCGCGATGCCTCCCCCCTCCAAGGCGCCGCATTCCTCAGCTACTTCATCCCCTCCGACGATTCCGTCCCTTGGGCCCACCTCGACATCGCCGGCGTCGCCGACACCGACAAAGAACAACCCTACTACGCCTCCGGCTCCACCGGCTGGGGCATCCGCACTCTTGTCGAATGGATCACTCAACGCGCCAAGTGACGATCGATGGTCTCCTCTTTCATCTGCAGAGAATTCCTCGTTCTCTTCACCTCTCCTTAAGGTTGCCCTCTTAATCTACTTGCCGTGGAGGTTGAGGTACTTCCTACATAACGTGTACGGATTCGTATTTCGGACCGATCGCGCGCACACTGCCGCGGCTTTTGCTTCGGTGCAGCGAGCCTCTATCTGAACGCAGCATGGGCACTTTGTCGGGCTCGCTCTGATAGAGCCCCGCACACAGGCCCGTGGACCTGTTCCCTTGCTACACCGTTCCCAAATCCGCTTGATGGATCTGTCCTGCTGTCGCCGTCCCTTGTCCTTCACCGCGTCCACCAAAGGCCCTGGGACAAAGGGCAATGGACAACTCCCCTGGCACGCCGCGCCTTTCGGTTCTCGGGGCAGTGAATATGGCAACCAATGAGCGCGCACCCGGCGGCACAAAGAACGGCATCCAGAACAAACCCAATCCGGTGACCGGCTCCCAAAATATGATCTGGGGATTGCCCGGCGCAGGTAACTACGCACTGACCATCACTCCCGCCGTCCCCTTGGTTTCACCGAATCCCACCGTGAGCACCGCGCCACCGCTCGACCTCCAGGCTTGCGCCCAACGCGAAGCCAATCTCGGCGATTCCCTCTATGGCCAAAGTCGATTTGCCGAAGCCCTTCCACGCTACGCCGAAGCCGTACGCATGCAACCCCATCACGCCGGCTATCACTTCCGACTCGCCATGGCTGCTTGGCAGGCCAGACATCTCGAACTGGTCGAGTCTCACCTTCAGGAAGCAGTCCGCCTCTCGCCCGCCAATCCTCAAGCCCACGAAGCCATCAGCCAGTGGTATTATGAAGCGGCCAATCTCCCCCTGGCGCTCTCACATAGCGCCCGTGCCGTCGAATTGGCACCCCGAGATCCCGAGATCGCCATCTCTCGCGCCATCGTCCTCGAAGGCAACAGCCAGCCCGATGCTGCTTGGAGAGTCATCTCGCCCCTCCTGACCTCCGGATTCCTCGCCAGTCGGCTCGGCGTCGTCTATGGCCGCATCGCCCCGAGCCTCAAACGCGAACGCGATGCCCTCACCTTTCTCGATCGCCTGATTGCTTCGCCGCAAATCACCCCCGGCGAGAAAGCGGCGCTCCATTTCACCGCCGCCAACCTGCTCGATCGTCTCGGCCAATACGACCAGGCCTTCGAGCACGCTCGCCTTGCCAATCAGGCCTGTGCCTATCCTTACGACCCCAAATCCTGCTCGGATTGGATCGATCGCCACATCAACTATTTCACCCCCGCCAGACTCTATAACCTGCCCCGGGCTTCACACCAAAACCGCCGACCGGTGTTCATCGTTGGCATGCTCCGATCCGGCACCTCGCTCGTCGAGCAGATCCTCGCCAGCCATCCCCAGGTCTACGGGGCCGGCGAGTTGAATACCCTTAGCCGGATCGCGATTCCCTTGAACAATCCCGATTGGACCGGAGGCGATTTCTATCCCGAGTACGTCGATGCGATCTCCCTTCGCCGGGCTAATAAACTCGCCAACGCCTATCTCTCCGCCATCGCATCGCTCAACAGCACCGCCACCTACGTTACCGACAAGATGCCCCACAACTTCCTTTATCTGGGGCTCATCGCCATTCTCTTCCCCGATTGCCACGTGATCCACTGTACCCGCAACCCCCTGGACACCTGCTTGTCCTGCTACATGACTCATTTTGCCAATGGCCATGATTACACCCACGACCTGGCTCACCTCGGTGCCTTCTATCGCGACTACCAGCGTCTGATGACCCATTGGAAACAGGTCCTGAACTTCCCGATGCTTGAGGTCCGCTACGAAGATGTCGTGAGTGATCTTCAAGGCCAGACTCGCCGCATGCTCGAGTTCCTCGAGCTCCCCTGGGACGAACGCTGCCTCAGCTTCCACAAGAACAAACGTCCCGTCTCCACCGCCAGCCGCGAGCAGGTCCGCCGCCCCATTTACGCCTCCTCCGTAGCCCGCTGGAAACGCTACGAACCCCACCTCGCCCCCCTGATCGCTTCCCTGAACCATTCCCCCTCCTCCCAATTGACAATTGACAATCATCAATTGTCAATTAAGCGCTAAAACTTCCCTTCGCCATCCGACCCCAATAAACGCGCTTCCGCCGCCCAACCCCCCGACAACTGTCTTCTATCTTCTGACCACTGACTACTGACTCCCGCCTCCTCCTCACTCCTTCCACTCAATCAGGCTCCCATCGATATTCACTTGCCGGATCTCCCGCCATTCCTTCGTTTCCGGAATAAACAGCTTCGCTCGCAACGCATCCAACGCGTATTCCGCCCGCCGAAGTTCCTCCGACGCCTCCGGACTCAGCCGCGTCTGATCGTCATCGGCATGCATCAGCAGCGACCAATTCCCGAAGACCGGCGCGAACTCCGAAAACCCCTCATTCGGCTTGAAGTCGCCAAAACCCCACGAATTCTGCCAGCCCCGGATGTTCACGCTTCCAACATCCTTGCCGTTTAGGTACAGCTGTCCTTGGGTTATCTTATGCCGCATACCACCCACATTTTAGTTGGCGTCTAGCCCTATTGGCCAATGCCGCCTGCCTTTACGTCCTTACTATATAGCGGTACCTTCCCCATATCGGCCTGTTGAACGGCCGTTCTGCAGGCGTTGCCCGGCAGGTTCCTGTGGAGATACCGATGCAAGCATTAGCGACCAGCATTGTACTATTTTCCGTCCTGATTCCATCGAAAATGTGGTACGCGCCCAATCAGCCCCTCACCATCACCGTCGCCACGGAGGGAACGGCAACCCTCGTGTTGACCGACTTCACCGGACGCGTTCCCATGGAAATCGAAAAGAGTTCCCCCGACCAGGCCCCCGTACGCCGAGAAATTCAAGGGGGCCAACAAGCCGATGTCCGCGCTCTCTTCCCTGCCTCCATGCGCACCCCCGGCACGTATGTCCTCTTCGCTGTCAAAAACAACGATCTCTCCCATTTCCTCGGCACCCCCTTGGTCATCGAGGTCCGCGCTGACAACCGGCCTGGAGCAGATCCCGGACCCATGGTCTACAAAGTCTCCCCGCTTCGCTATGCCCTCCTCGAAACCGAACACGGCCGGATGACTCTCGCCTTCTTCTATGACGTCGCTCCCAACACCGTCTCCAGCTTCCTTCATCTGGCTGAGGGCGGTTTCTTTGACGGCCTGACCTTCCATCGCATTGTCCCCGGCTTTGTCATCCAAGGCGGCGATCCCCGCGGCAATGGCACCGGCGGCCCCGCCTATCGCGTTGAGGCCGAGTTCTCCGATCGCAAACACGAAGAAGGTGTCCTCTCCATGGCCCGCAACGGCGATCCCCTCGAAATGCAAGGCCTCAAACCCCGTTACGAATACGCCAACAGCGCCGGCAGCCAGTTCTTCATCTGCCTCGGCCGAACCGAACATCTCGATGGCCGCTACACCGCCTTCGGCAAAGTCGTCGATGGGCTCGACGCCGTCCGCGCCATCGCCAAAACCCCCATCGCCGATGCCAAGACCGGCCGCCCCGAAAAATCCCCCGTCATCAAAAAAATCGAAGTCCGCCTCGTCACCGCCAAAGAAAACCCCTACCCCGCCATCATGACCAACTGGAAAATGGCCACCACCCCCGACACCCAACCCGCCCTTGGACCAACCTCAGCGCAGTAGGGCTCGCCCGCCTGCTGAGGAACTGTCTTACCTCCACGCCGGGTTCGGAGCGCAACGACGCCCCGGATCCCTCTGCATTTCCAGGTTTGTCCTTCGTCGCTCTCTCCTCTTTCCCAACAAAACCGCCTCAACCGCTCTCTGCCTCTGGAAAAATCTTCCAGAACGTGTAACAATCAAACGCGTACAACGATATGCGGGTCGCCCCCAATGGCGGCCGGGTGCGATGCAAGGGTCGGCTGTGAACCTGGTCAGGTCTGAAAAGAAGCAGCCATAAGCAGTACCGGTCTTGTGCCGTCGTTTTCCCGGCCGCCTTTGGCGGCGACCCCTTTTCTTTCAGGGGCTTCTGTCTCCCCGATTCGTAAGTTCGTAACCGGAAGAAGCTCCCCGCGGCGTGGTCACCTCTGGTG
>JBLNDH010000063.1:0-4324 GCA_050261455.1 Bacillota bacterium | reverse complement strand
CAGTCGGCAGAGCGAACGCAGATCGGGATCGATCAGGTCGTAGGACCGGGGATCGGTGATGAGCTGCCGGCCAGGGCCAAGACGATGGTAGTACCACATCGGCCCAGCATAGAACCAGTTGCTTAAGGCCCATTGTTGATGAGGCACGATGTCCGGCCGCAGGCCCGTGATTGGCGTCATGTGCCGCAAGGAGCAAAGGATGCGCCGAGGCCATGATGAACCCATTCGGCGATAGGGGTCGCCTGTAGGTTTCCAGAAAAACCGTTTAGCGGCGGCCCGCAGGGCCGGGCTTGCGTGCCGATCCCTTCCCAGCCCCCGTTTCGTGCCAGCCCATCGGGCCGCGTTCCCCTTCCACACTCCCCTCACTGACCCGATAACCTACACGCGTAATGACCGCTCATGGGGCCAGCTTCGCGGAACGGCAGTTCAGGACAACATGCCATCGCCCCTTACAATAGAACACGACGCCCGTGCCTCGCCTGCATCAGCCCCTCGACGTCTGATCCCTGCCTCTTACAGCAATTCCCGATTCCGTGTAGCGGACGCTGCCTACACCGTAGCCCGGGCATCTTGCCCGTGCGCGACCGTGGCATGGGCGGCCCGCCCATGCACCTCCAGCAGTGCTTCTCCCCTTTGCCAGGCCCTCCCCCATCAGAAACACTCATCAGTGCCCATCTGTGCCCCATCCGTGGCAAAAGCATGTAGCCTGGGCATCTTGAACCTGAGGCCCGTGCCTCGTCTGCTTCAGCCCCTGGACCTCTGACCCCCGACCCCTCTCCCCTGACCCCTGCCTCAGAGAATGCTGCCGCCATAAGGGATCCCTCGGCAACATGCGTATCAGAAATAGACTCTCTCCACATCAAGTGTGGACCGGTTCCCCAAGGCTTCGAAGTTATCGTCTAGCCAGTTGGAGGCCGTTCGATAGCCAACATCGTGCAGGTGCTTGAGGAAGGCCCACTCGCCGTTGAGTTTGCTGGAAGCCCCGAGCGGGTTGAGTTCCTCTTCGGCACTGATGCGATGGAAGAACACATCCATGAAACGCTGCTGCTCCAGATCCCCCTCGCTGATAAGCCTCTTGAGATAGGCAATGGATCGCAGTTCCTTGATGAGGGCGGCATTGAAGCTGATCTCGTTGATGCGGTTGAGGATATCGACCCCTTGGCGGGGGATGTCTTTGCGAATGATGGGGTTGATCTGAACGATCACCAGGTCCCGCGACTGGGGATCTGCCACGAGAGGAGCGAGCAGCGGATTGCCGATATAGCCGCCGTCCCAATAGGCCTCTCCATCGATTTCCACCGCTTGGAAGACAAAGGGAAGGCAGGCGGACGCCATGATCATGTCCGCAGTCAATTCCTCACGGCTGAACACGCGGGGCTTGCCGGTTCGGACGTTGGTGGCACACACAAAGAGCTTGATCCCTTCGGCGTGGCGAACATGCTCAAAGTCCACCAGGGAGGCGATCAGATCACGCAGCGGGTTCAGATTCAAAGGATTGAGCACATACGGGGACAGGGAACGCGACAGAAACTCAAAAAAATGGTAGCCCGGGGAGGCATCGAGGTTCCATCGCCCCATGAGCCAATCCAAGGGCGTTCGTTGAAATGGCGAAAACTTGGCGGCGCGACTGACGCCATTCCAGAAACGATTCAATGCTTCGCGGGCGGCTTCCTTGCCTCCGCGGTCCAGCCCATCGGCTACCACAGCGGCATTCATGGCTCCAGCACTGGTGCCCGAGATAGCGACGATCAGAATTCGATCATCCTGCAGCAGACGATCCAGGATCCCCCAGGTGAAGGCGCCATGAGACCCGCCTCCCTGCAGTGCCAGTTCAATGGTCTTGGGCTTTGGCATCGGTAATCCTCCCCGAGTCCGCCGTTCAGATGACGGCTTGGCAGACACTCTGACGTTCTCCATCGCCGACCCGCATTGCCTATCTCATGCTCCCACGCCCTTTGACGCACAGCGCCGGGAAACCGCTGACGCCGTTTCGCAAACTCGGTGCCAGGAAACTGCCGGCCTGCTGTACACGACGGACGCATCGCCGTCGGAATCCCGGCCGCGAAGCGTCTCTCTAACTGCATGCCACGGCTGATCGTGAACCCCGCACGCTGAGGGGGTTTCCTCCCGGCCGGCCTTACCCGTTTCCACTGCCGTCAGCACTCACCGCTCGCTACCTTGGAACGGATCTTGCCCGCCATGCTGTCATGGAAACCGCCAGTCAACGTCAGGCTGCCGATGAGAAGTCCCGATCGGACCGCCTTCTGGAACTGGGCTCCGCTTTGTTGTTGGCGCTAGCCACGGTGGCCACGGCCTGGTGCGTCTATGAGTCCGAGCGGTGGGGCGGCGTGCAGGTTTTTCGCCTCAACGATTCGGATAACGCTGGCCGCGACGCCTCTGAACTTGCCATCAAGGCCAACCATGATCGCTTGCTGGATACCGTCGTGTTCATGCGTTTCATGACCGCGTTGGAACAGAACAACAAGACGCTTCAGCAGTTCTACATGGAGCGATTTCGTCCCGAGATGAGGACCGCCGTCGAGGCCTGGCTTGCCACCCAGCCGATGACCAATCCTGGCGCACCCTTGTCTCCCTTCGTTATGTCCGAATACCACGTCCCCCTGGCCGACCAAGCGCAGAGCATTCGAGAGAAGGCCGCTCACCGGCATGACGCAGCTGTCGAGGCCAAACAGAATTCGGAGCGGTATACGATGCTGACGGTGCTGTTGGCCTCCGTGTTCTTCTTCGGCGGCATCGCAACGCACTTCCAGTGGCCGCCGGCCAAGATCATCGTGTTCCTCTTGGGAATCCTGGTGTTCCTCGCAACAGTGTTTCAAATCGCCACTTGTCCCCTTGCCCCATAACCCGCCGCCCCAGAGGGTCCGCTTCAGCGGGCTTGTTACGTAATCCCTAACATGGAATCGCATATTTTGCTTGACATTCCCCGGCCACCTGATAGCACTACCCTTGGCCTTTGCAGGCAGCCCACCCGCTACCTCCCAGGCCATTCGTTTGCTCTTTGAAAACTGAATGTCTCCTCCTTCCCCAAGACGCGTCACGGCTCGCCCCCGCCCCTCGACAAAACGAACCCATTTCCCCCACCAACGGACAACGGACTACCGACCACGGTCCTTCAACAAAACGAACCCATTTCCAACGGCAAGGGACAAAGGACCAGGGACCAAGAACAAACGACAAAACGAACCCATTTCCGCCCCATTCCCTTGTCATGGCTTAACTTATATTGGAATAGTGCCAAGACCGCATCTGGGGTGCCACTGGCGGCTTGCCCGCCAGTGTTCTGCTTCGGGAAACCCGCACGGGCAGCTTGTTGCCAGTAGCACCCACAGCGCGACGCTTCCATGGCGAGCGGAGTTCGCCCTGCATCTGCTTAGCGAGCATTCGTCTGTCCGTGCTACGGGTCGTTGCCATCGATGCGGGGCGTAATGGTGGGTGCGATGGGAGGGGGTGATCCTGTGGGGTGTGGAGGGCGCAATAAAGAACCCAGGGAGAAGTCCCTGGGTTGGGTGGATCGGTTAAGCGAGAACATGGGGCCCCGGCGGGGGTTATTCCATGTGCTTGATCATCTCATCGGCGAACTGGCTGGTCTTGACCTCTTTGGCCCCCTCCATCATCCGCGCAAAGTCGTAGGTGACAGTCTTGGCGGAGATCGTGGCTTCCAGGCTGCGGACGATCAAGTCGGCGGCCTCCTGCCAGCCCATGTATTCCAGCATCATCACGCCGGAGAGAATGACCGAGCCGGGGTTGACCTTGTCCTGATCGGCATACTTCGGGGCGGTGCCGTGGGTGGCTTCGAAGACGGCGTGGCCGGTGACGTAGTTGATATTCCCGCCGGGGGCGATGCCGATGCCCCCAACTTGGGCGGCCAGGGCATCGGAGATGTAGTCGCCATTGAGATTGGGGGTGGCGATGACGTCGAATTCCTCCGGCCGGGTCAGGACCTGCTGCAGCGCAATGTCGGCGATGGCATCCTTGATGATCATGCCATTGGGCAGCTTGCACCACGGGCCATCATCAAACTGCTGGGCGCCGAATTCGCGTTTGGCCAGGGCATACGCCCAGTCGCGGAACGCGCCTTCGGTGTACTTCATGATGTTGCCCTTGTGGACGATGGTGACGCACTTACGCTTGTGATCGAGCGCGTATTGGATGGCGCTGCGAATGAGGCGTTCGGTGCCGAGACGGCTGATGGGCTTAAAGCCGATGCCCACTTCGACCTTGGGCTCTTCCTTGCCCCCGATCAACGCCTGCCAGCTGCCGACGGCGTCGCCGGTGCCGAAACGGATCTTACGGAATTCCTTGG
>JBLNDH010000062.1:0-36999 GCA_050261455.1 Bacillota bacterium | reverse complement strand
GTGGCGGTATGAATCGGTCGGCGAATTGACGGGGGAGAATGTTGAGAAGGCACGGGAGTGGTTCTTTTACCTGCCGAATTTGTTCCAGCTCAGCTTGCCATGGATTGCGATGTGGATTGGGGCGATGGCTTACCCGTTTGTGCGAAAGGGAAACAATCGGCGACGACTTTTGTTCCCGCTGATCTGGTATGCGGGGACGATTCTGTTCTTCTCGCTGTCGGCGGTGAAGAAGAATGCTTATTTGCTGCCGATGATGCCGGCGCATGTGCTGCTGATCGCACAGGGGGTGGTGGGGTTGATGGCGATGAGCCGGCGGAAGGGGAAGTGGCCGGGGATTACGGTGGAGGTGCAGAAGATCATTGGGGTGGCATGGGGAGTGGTCGTGGCGGCAATTCTACTGCTAAACCTCGTGGCGTGGCCTTGGGGGGGAGTGCGGATGAGTGCGATTCCGAGCCTCGTGAGGCAGTCGGTTGGGCAGGTATCGGGGGTGGCGGTGGGGATGGCGGGGTTGGCATTGGTCGCGGGAATCATTCCATTGGTATTTGATAGCCGGCGGCGGATTCGATCGTGGTTTACGGCCCAGGCGACGGGGTATGCGGTGCTGCTGGTGCTGACGTATGTGGGGTGGAGCATTCCGTGGGACAACGCGCGGTCGCCGAGGGATTTGGCGGAGCACGCGGCGGTGGCGGCGAGGCAGCCGGGGTATACGATTTCGCGGGCGAGGCTGCAGGAGTCGGCGATGTTCTATCTGCCCAGTGACTTGGGGTATGACGGATCGGCGAAGCACGTGCTGGTGATCGTGGAGAAGCGGCCGAAGTATCAGATCAATACGGAGGATGTGAAGTACTTTGAGGCGGATGTACCGGAGGGGAGGCCGGCGGCGGCGAAGGAGGTGCCGGTGGGGACGACGTCGGCGAGGGATTGTTGGCGGCTTTATGATGTGACGGTGGAGGGGAAGTGATGGGCGTTGGGGGTAGAGCGTGAGTTGGGATAAAAGGCACGAAGGCACGTAGGCACGGAGGCACGAAGGGAGGGGAGAAGGGGTAAGGGAGGTGGGGAGTCGGGGGTTGCTGTGGCGTCGTGGGGCGTATGGGTGGGGTCTACTGGGGTGTCTCCTCAAGGCTATTCTTGATGATCGGACTTCCGCATTCGGGGCAACGGTCTCTGCTAGCTCGGAGGTCATAGCCGCACGTGGGGCAGAGGCCGAGACGATGCCGGTATCGATGGCGCTTCCAGCGGCTTGCGAGTATGAGAGGTCCCGGCAGGGTCAGCAGGAGAAGGAACCAGTAAGGGAATCCGATCCACAGAAACCCGGCGACTGTCTCGGATGGGTGGATCTCTTGGGGTGCCTTACGGTAGAACTCGAAGCCCCACCAACGATATCTGTCATTGGGTACGTGGTATGGGAGGGAGTTGTAGTACACGGGGGCAACATGCGCAACGTAGATCCCGCCGGACTCAGACGTGATTTTCACGAAGCATCCCCAACGGTAGTACCCTGCAAGGGTGTCCTTGCAGGAGTAACTTCGGCTCCACATGAACCCAATTGCGAAATACAGCAGCAACAATAGAGCCGATGCGATGTTGAAAACCCAACGTTTCATCGCGCTTTCCCATCTTGCATAGGGCGATTGTACTTACATGATCGCAAGATAAAAACAGCGGGAGAGGGGCGAAACGAGGGGTGGGGACGACTGGGCCCTGCGGGCCACCGCGAAGCGGCAGAGGAGCGGGCTGCGTGAGCGGAAACAGAAACGCCCACGGATTGGTATCCGTGGGCGTTGGGGGATTCACTTCTGATTACGCGTACCACTTGCGTTGGCGCTGCAGATCACCACTGAGGGCTTCCAATGCGTAGTTGACGTCTTCGATCATTTGGAAGTCGTACATGCCGACGCAGATGAAGTCGGCGCCGTTGGCGAAGGCCCAGCGGAAGGCGTCCTTGGGGTGAAGGGCGCCGGCGGCGAGGACCTTGAAGGCGATCCAGGGCTCGGGGCGATCTTTCATGAAGGTGGCGACCTTCTCGGCGTCCTGACACCAGATGTTGTCGCACTCGTCCTTGGGGGCGGCGGACCAGTAATTGTTGCGGTGCAGGGTCTTCATCCAGAAATCGGGTTTGAAGCCCTTCTCGACGCAGGTGGTGATGGTTTCGAGCTTGTGGCCACCAATGCCGGCGGGCAGGCCGTTCTTGCGGACGAGTTCCAGGGCTTTTTCGATGACATCGAACTTCTGACTGGCGACCAGTTGATCAGCGATGCCGCCCTGGACATAGCAGGCGCTGGCGCCGGCGTCGATGGACTTCTGAGTCAGTTCCAGGAGGTTGTCGGGAGTGCCGCCGCAGTCGGAGATGAACTGCATTTTGCCGCCGGTGGTACGGCGATAGTCGTTGATGATTTTGCAGAGGATGGGGTTGGTGATGAAGGTGTTAATGCCACAGGCCTCGGCGAGCTGGAAGGTCTGGAAGACTTTCTCATCGGTGTGATAGCGTTTGACCAGGTCGGAGACGTAGATCAGATCGCGGGCGTGGGCCCAGCCACCGATGAGATTGCCGCCGAGGATCATGCGGCTGAGTTTCATCTTGCCGATCTGGCCCTGGTGTTGGGCAAGCGTGCCTTTGAGGTTTTTGAGGTCGGTTGAGAAGTTGAAGACCTTGATAGTGGCGCCGCTCGTGGCATCGACGTTGGCGGCGAGGTTCTTCTCCTCATAGCTGTGCTTCTTGAGCATGGCCAGGACGAAGGCGCCGATGAACGGGGTGCCAGCGAGACCAGCGACAATGCGACGACGGGAAAAGCCGGCGGAGGCGAGAGCGGCGGTGGCGATGGGTTGGCCCAGCGCGTCGGTCTGGTCGGCGGTAATTTCTTTCCGGCGGGACCAGACAAATCCATCGAGCCCCAGTGCGGTTGCGGGGCAGACCAGCACCACGCACAAGGCCAGCATTTCGACGAGGTTTTTGCTGACGATGAGGTAATGGCCTTCGTTCATGCCGGCGATGGCCGACTGAAACAGGGGCGGGTAGGCGACGTAATAGAGGGCCAGGATCACCACGCCGCAGAACGCGGCGAAGCGCGTGGCCAGGCCGAGCATCAGGCAGAGGCCGATGAGAATCAGGCCCCAGATGTTCAGTTGATCGACGATGCGCAGGGTCATCGGATCGGCGGCGAGTTGGCGGAAGTACTCGGCGAAGGGTCCGGTGCTGCCGCGCAGATAGGCGGCGGCGGACCATTTGCTGTCGAGGAGTTTGAGGACGCCTTCATAGAGGAAGTGCCAGCCGATGGCGATGCGCATCAAAGCGAGCAAGAGGGTTCCGCCGGGCGGAATGGTGGCGCGGGACGTGGAAACTGGGGACGCTGTCTGAGTCATTACACTCCTCCGTATTGGCCTGCCCCTATCGACGCTGGCATCTTACCGCTCTGGGTAAGATCTTCCCAGCAACAACCGTCATGCAAATGACCGGCTCGCGGTAGATAAACCAGATACCTGATATACCATATCGACCATGTCGTTATCGCGAATGGGCCATTGGCGCAGGCCAGTTCTCGTACTGGTCGTATTGTGTATTACCGCGGCAATTGTCTATGCGTTGGGGCGTTTCATGCGTCCTGTGCCAGCGGTCACCTTTACGGGGCGGGCGATGGGGACGCCCTATTCGATTACGGTTGTGGGGGAAGCGGCGGGTCGGGAGCCCGAGATGCTGCATCGGGCAGCGAAGGAGCAGTTGGAGAAAGTCAATGCGCTGATGTCCACGTACAAGTCGGATTCAGAGCTTTCACGATTCAATTCAGCACAGCACACCGATTGGGTGCCGATCTCTCGGGAGATGGCCGAGGTCATGCAATTGGCCATGCAGGTGGGGCATCGGAGCGGCGGCGGGTATGACGTGACAGTGGGGCCATTGGTGAATTTGTGGGGGTTTGGGCCGGATAGGCGACCAACGAAGGCGCCGGACCCGGCGGAGATTGAGAAGGCCAAGCAGCGAGTGGGGCTGGAGCGATTGGAGGTTCGGCCGGATCCGCCCGCGGTGCGGAAGACGAGGCCGGATGTGTACGTGGATCTATCGAGCGTGGCCAAGGGGTATGGGGTGGATCTGGCGGCAGAGGCGCTGGAGCGGGCGGGGGTAATGAATTACTGCGTGGAAGTGGGCGGGGAGATTCGGGCCAAGGGGCACAATGCGCGGGGCGTGCCGTGGCAGATCGGGGTAGAATCGCCGGTGGCGGAGGAGCGGTCGATTGAGCGGGTGATGCCGCTGTCCAACATGGCGGTCGCGACGTCGGGGGACTATCGCAACTACATCGAGGAAGACGGCGTTCGGTTTTGCCACATCATCGATCCCCAGACAGGGTATCCGATCCGGCACAGGCTGGCGTCGGTGAGCGTGGTGGATGCATCATGTGCAAAGGCGGATGCGTGGGCAACGGCGTTGTTCGTGGCGGGGCCGGAGAGAGGGTATGAGCTGGCCATGCGAGAGTGGCTGGCGGTGCTGCTGATCATCAAGACGGATGAGGGATTTGTGGAGAAGTGGACGCCGGGGTTTGCACCATATCTGGGGCGGGGGGAAACGGAGGGGAAGGGAAGCCCACGAATCTACACGAAGGAGCCGCGGATCAACGCAGATAAACGCCGATCAGAAAGAGCATGGGCGAGCCGCCCCATGCCACGATGACGCGCGGGCAAGATGGCCGGGCTGCGTATTGTTGCCAAGGGTAAAGCAGAGAGTGGTGAATAATCCCAGTTAGAGCGGTTTCCGTTTGAGTGTACACCTGGCTCCGAACCCTCACCCCGACCCTCTCCCGGAGTACCGGGCGAGGGGGCAGAGGCGAGATTCAATTCACCTCATTCGGAGCGGGCTTCCAGCGACAGGTTGCGAATCTGCATGGCGACATCGAATGGGCCGGGGAGTTCCCAGCCGATGTTGAATTCACTGACGCGGTAATCGTTCACGTTGCGAGAGTCCTTGAGGTAGCCTTCGGCCCAGGCTTTCTCCAGGGCCTGGTGGATCAAGGGAAGCAGGTCGCGGTCGATGGTGATCCACTGGCGATCGTGAGCACTGCGGTCGGTGTAGGTTTGGCCAGGTGGGGTGTAGATGAATTTGCCGGTGCCGGCGTCATAGGCCATGTGAGCCGACGGAATCCGATGGCGGTTGTCATAGAGCGGGATGCCGAACCAGACGTAATCGCCGAAGCCAGGAGATTGGCGGTTGAGATTCTGGATGGTGAGGAAGGCCTGGAACTGAGCGGCATGGAGCGAAGGATTCAGATCCTCCGGCCTGGCTGCGATGGAGTGTTTCAGCCTGTATTCAATGTGGAAACGCAGTTGCTTGAGCTGGACGATGGCCGGCCGTTTCTCGATGGACTGCTGGACCAGCAAATGCGGCCAGGGATCTTTCTGGGTGCGAAGGTGATCGCCATATTCCTTGGATGCATTGATGGCCAAGGTGAGATCCGCGTCGGGGGTGCCGGGTTGGCCAAAGGTGACGGCTTTGGCGGCATCGGCAAAACAGGCCACCCCATTCGCAAGTGGCTGTCGCGCGGCGTCTGCCAGAGTGAATCGACTGCTCCACTGAGCCAAGCCCCACACGGGCTTGGATTGTAAATCCAGGGGCTTGAGCGTGCCGCGCTCTACAAGCTTGCCCGGGGCCGGATCGTACACGATAACTCCCAGACGAAAGCCTGGATCGCGCAGCAGTTGGGCAGGCTCCTGGCAGCGGGCGGGGAGGGTCGCGACTGCTTGTACAAGCAGAAAAGCCAACGCAAAGCAGGCCGTACGAAAGTGGGATCTCACGATGTCAGCTCCCATGAACAGTACCGATCTTGAGCGAATCTCAGGTCAGTGCAGCGATCCAGCGGATGCGGAGATGCAGAAAGACCCACGGAGTTGGAGCATCACGATTCTGGGTTGATCGTAATGGGCGACTCCGTGGGCCCTTTCATTGCTATGGGTTCAGTTTATACCGTCGGCTCGACAACCGTCTTGAGGCGGCCGTTGAGATTGCGCAGGCGGTTGACAGCGGCCAGGTAGGCCAGGGCACTGGCTTCGAGGATATCAGTACTGATGCCCCGGCCACGGATCTTGTGGCCGCTGTGTTCCAGTTCAACCTGCACTTCCCCTAAGGCTTCTTTGCCCTTGGTGACGGCGCGGATGTGGAAGTCCGTCAGGTGCATCTTCACATTGGTCAGGCGTTGAATGGCAGAGAAGATCGCATCGACGGGCCCATCGCCGATGGAGGCATCGGTGATGACTTCGCCGTTGGTGTCTTTCACGGTAACGGTGGCAGTGGGGACGGCGTTGGTGCCGCTGGTCACCTGTACGCCCGCCAATTCCCAGAGCTGATGCGGCAACGACAGCTCGTCATCCACCAGCGCTTCGATGTCCTCGTCGAAGACTTCCTTCTTCTTATCCGCCAGCGCCTTGAAGCGGGTGAAAGCCTTCTCCAATTGCGGGTCGGTCAGGTCATAGCCCAGTTGGACCACGCGATCGCGGAAGGCATGCCGGCCGGAATGCTTGCCCAGCACCAGCGACGACTGGGGAATGCCGACGCTAATCGGGTCCATGACCTCGTAGGTCTCGCGACACTTCAACACGCCATCCTGGTGAATGCCCGACTCGTGAGCAAAGGCATTCTCCCCAACGATGGCCTTGTTGCGCTGAACGGTCAGGCCGGTCTTGGTGCAGACCATGCGGCTGGTGGGATAGATCTTGCTGGTGTCGATGCGCGTCCCGATCTTATAGAAATCGCCGCGGACCTTCAGGGCCATGACGATTTCTTCCAAAGAGGCGTTGCCGGCACGCTCGCCGATGCCGTTGATGGTGCATTCCACCTGGCGGGCGCCATTTTCGACGGCGGCCAGGGAGTTGGCGACGGCCAGGCCCAGGTCGTCGTGACAATGCGACGAGAGGACGATGTTCTTCTCGCGGATGATCGGCAGTTTCTTGATCAGGTACGAGAAGATCTCGCCGTAGGTCTTCGGCGTGGCGTAGCCAACCGTATCGGGCAGGTTGATCGTCGTGGCACCGGCTTCGATGGCGGCGTGGGTGATTTCCTCCAGAAAATCCAGCTCAGTCCGGCTGGCATCCTCGGGGGAGAACTCCACATCGCTCGTATACTGCAGGGCCTGCTTGATCGAATCAACCGCCAGCTTGATGATGTCTTCCTTGCCTTTTTTGAGTTTGAAATCGCGGTGGATCTTCGAGGTGGCGCAGAAGACGTGAATCCGGGATTTCTTAGCCCCTTTCACCGCTTCACCGGCGCGCTCAATATCCATCGGGATGCAGCGGGCCAGGCCGCAGACGGTGCTGTTGGTAACGATCGACGCGATGCTGCGCACGGCTTCGAAGTCGCCTGGAGAGGAAACCGGGAAACCCGCTTCGATGATATCCACGCCGAGCAATTCGAGCTGCCGGGCAATCTCCAGCTTTTCCTGGAGATGCAAAGTGGCTCCGGGTGATTGCTCGCCGTCTCGCAACGTGGTGTCGAAGATTCTTACAGTTTCCATGGCTTCCTATCCTCCGTGCAGGTCCCTCAGTGCACCAGGACCCACACTCGACCAAACAAAAAACCCTACGATCCGAATCGTAGGGTCTGGTGCATTTTTATCTGAGCAGCATCCCTACGATCACGCGCACGCCAGAAGCAGCCCGCTAAGGGCAAGCGTAAGTCGCGTAGAAAGTAGGATCATCTGCCGCATGTTGGTTCAATTAAATATCGGCTGGGGCGGATTGTCAATATAATAGAAATGAAAAAGACGAGGTTGGATGCCATAAAAGCTGCCGCTTCATCACGCCAGGAAGTTGAATTGGCAAGCCAGGTTGGGTAGAGTACGGTAGTCGGCCTCGTGGCGGAATTGGCAGACGCGCTGGACTCAAAATCCTGTGCCCGAAAGGGCGTATCGGTTCGACTCCGATCGAGGCCATTCAAAATGCAGCGAGCTTTCCTGAACCCCACATATGAGAATGTGGGGTTTTTCTTTTGGTATGGAATACGCTGCGGAATTGAATCCGGGCACGGGTGAACCCCCATCGGCACAACGAGGGTCTGGGCATGGCAATTCCACTCATCCGGTCAGTCACTGGCGGCGGCACTATGGGTTCCCCCAGGATTATCGGGCGTGGGCACGCTTTGCGTTCATTAACCGGGCTGGCAATGAATCTGTGACATCCCCCACCGATCTTCATGGACATCCCTCACTAACCTCACACCCCCCGTTTCGGCTATGATAGGCGAGACAATAAACATCCGGGTGAGGCGTATATATCACGGCCACACCGAGTGGTTCGGTGGGGCGAAGGATGGTCAGAACGGAATGCAGGCCGGGATGTGCCTATTTCAAGCCCCTGGCCTGCGAGACAAATAGGTATGCCTGTGCGAAAGGGCACAGCGGGAGATGATCGTATGAAGCTTTGGCGTAATCTGTTGATGGTCGTGGCGGTTCTGTCTCTGGTTGGCGTGGTGCAGGCTCAGCAGCCCGCGAAGAAGACCGAGAAGAAAGATGCCAAGACGGTAGCAGGCCAGATTGTGAAAGTTGACGGGAGCAAGATCACCGTAAAGAGCAAGGGCACCGATGCCAAGGAAACGACGATCACGGTCGATGACAAGACCAAGATCACGGTGGATGGCAAGAGCGCGAAGCTGGCCGACCTGAAGGAAGGCCAACACGTCAAGGTGACCCCGGGCACCAGCGCCGCCAAGAAGATCACGGCGACGACCGAAAAGAAGGGTGACAAGAAGGATGCCGGCAAGAAGGACACTGCCAAGAAGGACACCACCACAAAGGACAAGGCAGCCAAGTAACTCAGATGCAGAGGCGCAGACCGGGCACCAGGATCCGGTCTGAGGAAGGGAACAACAGCCCGCAGGTAAAGAGCCTGCGGGCTGTTCTCATTGGCACACCATTGACTTTTCCGACGATTCGCCGACAGTTAAAGGGCTAGACGTGGTTTGGCAGCCCGGGAGAGATCCGGGTCGCCGCTACGCTCCGAACCCGGCGTGGAGATTAGGAAATGCTCCTTAGACGGGTCGGTTTCGCTCACAAGTTACATTGTACGGAGATTGGACTGTGGCCAAGATTCCCCTCTCGCGCGTTTACCAGAGTGAGTTGATCGACCGGCGCATCCTCGAAGTCGTCAAGAGTGGCAGTTACATCCTCGGCCCGGAGAGCAAGGCCTTTGAGAAGGAACTGGCGGCATACTTCAACGTGCCGTACTGCGTGCTTTCCTCGAGTTGGACGGCCGCCGCCCAACTGCTGCACATTGCCCAGGGTCTCAAGCCCGGCGATGAGATTTTGGTACCCGCGCTGACGGCCTTCCCGAGCATTGAGCCGATGATCCACGTGGGGGCTCGGCCGGTTTTCTGCGACATCGACGACACCTACACCATCGATCCGGAAGACGCCCGCAAACGCATCACCAAGAAGACGGTGGGCATCCTGCCGGTGCATCTGTATGGTCGCCCAGCCAACATCGACGCCATGCAGAAGCTGGCGAAGGATCATGGGCTGTGGATCATCGAAGACTGTGCCCAGTCCCATGGCGCCAAGTGGAAAGGCAAGCGCGCCGGCTCCTATGGCCAACACGCGGCGTTGAGCTTCTATCCGTCCAAGAACCTCACCTGCTATGGCGATGGCGGCGCAATCCTGACCCATGACGAAGAGATCGCGCGGAAGATCTCCATGCTCCGCAACCATGGCCGGAAGGACAAATACCTCCACGAAAAAGTGGGCTTCAATCTCCGGTTCAACGAGATCCAGGCGGCTGTGGGCCGGGAACAGCTCAAGATGCTGGATCAGCTCAATGCCAATCGGCGTCGCGCGGCCGAGTGGTATCGCCGGGAACTGGCCGAGGTGAAAGGGCTGGTCCTCCCCCCCACCGACAAGCCCGGCGAGACCGAGAGCGTCTATCACATGTTCGTGATTCGCCTGGCATCCAATGACAAGCGGGAAGGCCTGGCCAAACACCTGAAAGACAAGGGCATCGAGTCGGGCGTGCACTATCCGGTGCCGAACCATCAGCAGCCGGCCATTGAAGAGCTCTACGGCAAGCTGCCGCCACTGCCCAAGAACGAGGATTATGCCAAGCGGATTCTGAGCCTGCCGATGTTCCCGTCGTTGACGGAAGACGAGGTCAAGACGGTCTGCAATGGGATCAAGGAATATCTGAAGTAAGGCCGGCCTGTTCGCCGCCCTTCTTCGGAAAGTTCGATACTCTGGCCAAGGAACCAAGGGGCGGGGCATCCCCCGCCCCTGCTAATTATGTCTGAACTGCTGTTGATTTATATGGTGCTTGCGGTCGCTGCTCAGCCTGCGACGGGAAACGCTTATCCCAGCTACGTCCCCTTTGCCAACAACTACGTGCTTTGGAAGATCATCGGGTTTTCCGGCATCGGCATCTTCGGAACACGATTCATTTTCCAGTGGCTATACAGCGAAAAGCACAAAGAGGTGCGAATTCCCGTCATCTTCTGGTGGCAGAGCCTCATCGGCACGCTGCTGTGCCTGGCATACTTCGTGCGACAGCAGGACTCGGTGGGCGTTGCCGGCTACCTGTTCAACATCATCCCCTACACCCGCAACCTGATGCTCATCTACGCCAAGAAGAAGCGTGAGCAAGCCGAACTGGTTGCTTCATCTTCGCACCGCGATCACTAGCTTCAATTATGACGACGCCCTCCACCGACTTGAACCATCTTCCTACAGACGATGTCCCCGCCCTCCCCACGCCGAGGCAGAGCGCCGCATCGCCCCGGCTCCGCCGTCTGGCTTGTTATCTCGGGATGGTCGTCGTCATCGCCGCCGCCGTGTCGGCGTACCTGGCCGGCAGCGCGCGAGTGAATTTCTGGGATCGCGACGAGGCCTGGTATGCCCAGACCTCGAAGCGCATGGTTGAGACGGGCAACTGGATCGTGCCCGAGTTCCTGGGCAAGCTCCGCACCGCCAAGCCAATCTTCATCTACTGGTGCCAGGCGATCAGCATGAGCCTCTTTGGCACCAATGAATTTGCCGCCCGCCTGGTCTCGGCCGTCGCCATGGCGCTCACGCTCCTGCTCCTGTCGATTACGCTTTCGCGAGCGATCGGCGCCCGGCGGACTTTGCTGACCCTTCTGATCTTCGCCAGCAGCGCCATGGTGATGGCCGCAGCGAAGATGTGCCTGACCGACAGCGTGCAGTTGGTGTTCATCACCGGGGCACAACTGTGCCTGTATCGGCTGTACCGATCCTCCGGGATCCGCCGGCCGTTGTCGTGGGAAACGGATCGGGTTCGCAATACGCCAGGCACGTACACCGCCGCCTCGAATCGCCGGGTGGCGCTGCTGATGTGGTTTTTCATCGCGATGGGCGTGTTGACCAAGGGCCCATTCATTCTCGCAATCCTCTTGAGCACGCTGGTGATGCTCACCTTGTTCGATGTCGGCAAGCGATTCCGTTCGCTGCAAGCCTGGCGGCGGACACTGGGCTGGTGGCGGGAATTCCGGGTACTGGCCGGGCTGGGCATCGTCGCGGTAGCGCTCATGTTCTGGCTGATTCCGCTGCAGATGCGAGAGCCGACGTTCTTCACCCGCCTGCTGTACGAGCCCTATAAGCATCTGACGAGTAACCAGGACGGCAACATGCCGCTGCCTGGCTACTACCTGATCGCCATCTGGCCGACGTTCTTCCCCTGGTGCCTGGTATTGCCGACGGCTCTGGTGCTGGGTTGGAAGCACCGCAACGCCCCGCCGATTCGATTTGCCTTGGCCACCATTCTGGGCAACTGGCTTTTTGCAGAATCGATGGTCACGAAGTTGCCGCATTACATGCTGCCCAGCTATTCATCGTTGGCATTCCTCGCCGCGACGGCGTTGATCCGCTGCGGTCGGCGGCAGCACCCGGACCTGGCACAGAAGGCTTTCTACCTCATGCTGGGCCTTTGGACTTGCGGCGGCTTGGCGCTGGCCTGCGTCCCGTGGCTGGCGGCGCTGAAGTTCAACGATTTTTCCCGCCTGGGTGCCGCTGTTTTCACCGCGGCTGGCGTGGTTTACCTGACACTGTGCGTCATCCTGATGGCCCGCCAGCGGTTCGGCATTGCCGCGGTCATCATGGGCGGCGGGATGCTGGGATTGATTGCCATCCTGTATACGCTCTACCTGCCGCAGGCGATGTTCCTGCGGGTGCCTTCGCAAGTCGGTTATACCTTGCGACAACTCGGGGCCGTGCAGGAAGGCCAAGTGATCATGACCGGCTACGCCGAGCCAAGCCTCGGGTTCTATCAAGGCGGCACGATCCGCGACCTGGATAAGAAGGATTTCCGGGCAATGCCGCCCGATCAATGGCCCACCTGGGTTGTCACGACGGCAAAGCTCTTCGATTCGCTGCCGGAGGATTGGAAGTCGCGTGCGGAGATCAAGGCCCGTTTCCATGGCTTGAACTACAACACGGGTGATAGCATCGTGGATGTGCTGGTGTTGCAGAAAAAGGTTGTGGCGTCGCCCGCGACGTTGCCCGTAGCGATCCCCACAACATTGCCCACAACAGCTCCCGCGACATTACCCACGACGCTGCCCGCAGCGGAGACACCGGCGGCACAGTAGAGCTACCATGGTCCAGGAGCCGAACCCACGGGAAACCTCTCTGGAACAGTTCCAAGCCGGACTGAATCGCAGCGCAGGTCCGGATACTTCGAAGTATCGCAGATGATCCGGACCTACGCGCCGCTCCGGTCCGGCTTGAGAAGCGTGTCTGTTAGGATGAATTCTGCTCGGTTCACGCTACACTGTACGCATAGTCATGAATCAACCGACGCTTAGCATTTGTGTCCCAGTTTACAATGAAGCGGAGAACCTGCCGCTGCTGCACGAGGCCATTTGTAAGGTCATCGACCCTCAGGGCATCGATGCCGAGATCATCCTTGTGGACGATGGTTCCAAGGACGACTCCTGGAACGTCATCCAGTCGTTGGTCGCGAAGGATCCCCGGGTGCGTGGCCTGAAGTTCCTGTTCAACTGCGGCGAAACCGCCGCCAGCGATGCCGGCCTGCGTGCCGCCCGCGGCAAGTATGTCATGACGATGGATGCGGACCTGCAGAATGACCCCCAGGACATCCCCGCTTTTCTCCAAGCGTTGGCGACGGGCGTCGATTGCGTCTGTGGGACGCGGGTGGCCACCCGCAGCCAGGGGGATGATGTGATTCGCGTCATCTCCAGCCGAATTGCCAACTGGGTCCGCAACAGACTCAGCAACGAGACCATTTCCGACGCCGGCTGCACCTATCGCGCCTTCAAGCGAGAGTGCGTGGACAAGCTCAAGCTCTACCGCGGCCTGCACCGTTTCATCCCGACCCTCCTGAAAATGGAGGGCTTCTCCGTCACCGAAATCGCCGTCACCAACAACCCCCGCCTGCATGGCGAGAGCAAGTACGGCGTGTGGAATCGCCTGTTTAAGAGCTTCCATGATTTGCTGGCGATCCGCTGGATGAAGAGCCGCATCCTTGGCTATCAGATTCAAATCGAACTGGACCGCGCCCGGGAAATGGAAACGAGCGCTGCGGGATCCTCTCGGTAACGTATTGAAAGCAAGACAGTCATCGAGCCCATGGATCGCGATCCATGGGCTTTTTTGCGATCTCTGAGCACTTAGGCCACTTGCTCGACCCGTTCGACCACCGCCCAATCCGGCAACGAGAAGGCGATGTACGAGGGCAACCCCATCTTTCGATACAGCTGATAGGGATCCTCGCCGGTGTGCGCTGCGATAAGGAGGGATAAGACTGTGCCGTGGGTCACGAGGGCAATATTCCCCTGGGGATGGGCCGCCAGCACCCCATCGACCGCCTTGGTGATGCGGGCCTGGGCCTCGGCAGCGGATTCGCGACCAAATGCCCGGCTGTTTCGCTCCTGGAAGAACATCGCCATCCAGGAGAGAAAATCTCGCGAGGCGATGTGAGGAACATTACTTCGATCGTGTTCATATAGGCCCGCCGCAGTCTGAAAAGGTTTGCCCAGAAGACCGGCGACGATGCGCCCGGTCTCCCGAGCTTTGGGCTCTTCGCTGGTGATGACGATCTCTGGGGCGTGGGCCTTGATCTTTTCCGCCAGGGGCTCGCATTTGCGCCGGCCTTCGTTCGACAGTTCCCATTGATGGCTGGGCACCTCGGGAATCACCGCTGGTTTGGCGTGTTTGATCAGGATCAGTTTGCGCATAGCCGTTCACCCTTCTTGGTACTACAAAAAGACCCTTTATCCCCAAAGGCCACCCAATTCCAGTATAATCCCGGGTAACCGGGCAGCGGAATCCGTACGCGACAGGTATGATCAACTGGCCGTTGGGGTGCATGGCTCACACACCCTTGCCGGTCGATTGAACTGCTTCCGTGTGGCCGGTAGCATGAGCAGTTTGGCCGTCAGGCTTGGTAAACGATGAGCACGATGAAGCGTAAATCGCCGACAGCATCGCCTCCCCTGGCATTATCGACCAAAGCCAGGCGGATGCAGGAATCGCCGATCAGCGCGCTCATCGCCGCTGCGGTGGCCAATCCCGATCTGATCAGCTTTGCCGCCGGCCTGGTGGACCCGCTGACCTTGCCGGTGGATGAGTGCGCCGCGATTACCCAGCGCATTCTGGCCGACCGACCTTTTGCCCAGGTCGCCCTGCAATATGGCACCACCCAGGGTCTCCACCCGCTTCGGGAACAACTGCTGAAACATCTGGAAACACTCGAAGGACAGCCGGCAACTTCGTTCAACCTGACCGCCAACGACCTCGTCGTTACTACCGGCTCGCAGCAGACGCTCTACTTGATCAGCGATGTCCTGCTGGATCCCGGCGATATCGTTATTGCCTCCAACCCCAGCTATTTCGTCTTCACCAGCACCTTGCAGTCCTTGGGCGCCCAGGTCCTGGCGGTCCCGGTGGACGAGGAGGGCATGGATGTTGAAGCCATCGCCCGCCTGCTGGAGCAATTGGCCGCCGATGGTCGGTTGACCAAGGTGAAATTCATCTACTGCAGCAGCTACTTCGATAATCCGACCGGCCTGACGTTGTCGCTGGCCCGTCGGTCGCGATTGATGGAAATCGTCCAGCAGTTCAGCCGCGAGCACCGCATTCTGATCCTGGAAGACGCGGCCTATCGCGAACTGCGCTACGATGGTCCCTCGCTGCCGTCCATCAAGTCTTTCGACAAGGCCAATCAGTACACGATCCTGACCCAGACATTCTCCAAGCCCTTCGCCCCGGGGATCAAACTAGGCTACACCGCACTGCCCCAGGGCCTGATGGACCCCATTCTCCAGCAGAAGGGGAATCACGATTTCGGCTCATCGAACCTGTGCCAGGCTATCGCGTTGGAGGCGATGCGTGACGGCAGCTACGCCCGCCACGTGAACCTCCTGCAGCAGGAGTATTGCCGCAAGCGTGATGCCATGTTGGATGCCCTGCAGAAGCACATGCCATCGGCCAGTGGCCTCTATTGGACACACCCGCATGGCGGCATCTATATCTGGATTACCTTCCCACCGCCCATCGACACCTCCCGGGAAACGGGGATTTTCCAGGCATGTGTCGATCGCGGAGTCCTTTATGTTCCGGGCGATCTGTCATTCCATCCGGATGCGTCGGGCAACGTGCCGCGCAACCACCTGCGGCTGAACTTCGCGCAGGTGGCCTTCGAACAGATCGAGCCGGGCATCGCCCGCCTGGCGGAAGTGGTCAAACAGCATATGTCCCCTGGAAAATCAACGACCGACTTCGGATCCGCGCACGGCGTGTCGGGAGTTATCGCATGAGCAAGACGCTCTTTTGGTACGTCTTCAAGGATCTGCTGAAGATCTTTGTGATGACCAGCCTCGTTCTGGCTGGGATCATGAGCTTCGGCGGCCTGTTGAAGCCGATGATGCAATATGGTCTGAACGGCACGCAGATTCTGAAAGTGCTGATGTATCTGCTGCCGGCGATGCAGACCTATTCGCTGCCCATTGCCGCATTGTTCGCCACCACCGTCGTCTACGGACGACTGGCAGCGGACAACGAGCTGATCGCCTGCCGCGCCGGCGGCATCAGCCATATGGGCATGGTCATGCCGGCCGTGGTTCTGGCGCTGATCCTCTCCATTGTCAGCCTGCTGTGCCTGTGCTTCGTTGTCCCCCGCTACACCCTGAAAGTGGAGAAGGTCGCTTTCGACAGCCTGGCCGAAGTGGTCAAGAAGAAGTTCGACCGGAAGCATCAGATTTCCCTGAACGGCAATGAGATCTATGCCGAGTCCGTCGAGATCTTGCCGCCGCCTCCGGGAAGGCCCGATGACGAGGTGATCGTCCTCAACGGCCCAGTCTTCTGCAACTACGACGAGAAGACCCGCAAAGCCCAGCCGGTGCTCACCCCCACCGAATTCTACACCGCTCGCCGCGCCATCGCGGTGATCCATCGCGACGAGGACCGGGTAAGCTTCACCGCCCAACTGGAAGGCGGTGCGTCCTTCCCCCGGCAATTCCAAGGCGCCGCGATTGGCGGCATTGCCACCGCCCAGTTCGGTCCCATCGATCTCAACGAATCGCTCATCCGCGAAAACACCAAGTTCATGGACATCCACCAGCTCAAGAGGCTCTACGATGATCCGATGCGCAGCCGGAAGGTGCGCAACAGCTTCAGCAAGATCACCGAGCATGAACAGGAGCAGGAATTCCTGAAGGGTGTGGTGGAAACCCTGAACCGAACCGGCCAATACCGCTTCCAAGGCGACGAGGAAGCGTTCCTTCTCCAGCTCGATCCGGAAATCAAGATTCCGCAGCGTGCCGTGCAGATCGACGAGGTCAACATCAGCTCCGCGCCCGGCTCGCAAACCCGCCAGATCCGCCTGCAGCGCGTTCGCGATGGCGAGGTCATAGGAACCGACGAAGCCAGGCATCTATCCCTGCGTATCAAGGCCGATCCATCCGATGACCAGATTATTCTGAACTTCCGCCTGGACTATGTGCGGGTGGGCGCCGCCGCGAGCAAGCCCACGGACAAGCCCTCGTTCGCGCATACGCTCACGATTCCCACGCCGGCAGAGTTGGTCAAGTACAAGACCCGCAAGGTGGATTACTACCTGACCCAAGGCAGTGCCGGAGGGGAAGACCTTCGCTTCCTCCGCCAAGAGGTCCCTGGGCTGCAGAGTCGCATCGTCGCCGAGATCCACAGCCGCGTCTCCTTCGCCGTCAGCTGCCTCATCCTCGTCGTGGTCGGATGCGCTTTGGGGATGATGTTCAGGACGGGCAACTACCTCGGCGCCTTCGCGCTGAGCGTGATCCCGGCCCTGTTGTGCATCGCTTTGATGGTCACCGGGCAACACGTGGTCGAGAATGAGGGCAGCCTCCTCAAACTCGGGCTGGCGACCATCTGGAGCGGCAACGCGATCGTCTTCGTCCTGGCCGCGGCACTTTTGGGTCATCTACGGAGACAGTGAACCGCGCCGAACGCCGGTCGTTGCGGCCGGCTCACGGTACACAGAACGCAGAACCAAGCATTCAGCACTCAATACGTCATGAAGATTCTCGATCGCTACGTCATCCTCTCGTTTCTTAAGAACTACCTGATCAGCTTCATGGTCCTGGTGGGGATGTACGTCGTTCTGGATTTGATCTTCAAATTCGACGAGCTGACGGAGATCAACAAGCAAACCACCGAAACCGGCCTGAAGCTCTTCCTGGTGTCGCTCCATTACATCGGCGATTATTACCTGTATCAGGTGCCTCTGTACTTTGCGCACCTGTCCGGGATCATCCCGGTGGTTGCGGCGGCGTTTACGCTCGTACGCATGATGCGATTCAATGAGCTCGGGGCTTTGCTCTCGGCGGGCGTGCCCCTGCTGCGGGTTGCGATGCCCATGGTCGTCGTCGCCATCGTGCTGCAGGGCCTGGTCTGGGTCGATCAGGAACTGGTCATCCCCAACATCATCCCCAAGATTATCCGCAGCGCTGATACCCTGGCACAGGAGGACGGCGATTACTTCCAGATCCCGCCGATGCGCGACGAAGCCAATGGCAAGCTCTTGGCCGGACGATACTACCCCACAGCCGATCCTCCCCGCATGGAAGTGGTGGACATCATCCTGCAGGATGAGAACTATCGTCCCACCAGCCACCTCCGCGCCGATGCCGCCATGTGGGATGCGGCCCACAAACGATGGAACCTGGTCAATGGCTGGGTTGATACCAATCTCAGCCCCGACGAGGCGGTTGCTGCCAACTCGCAGCCCGTCAAGACCTTCCAGAGCAGTATCACACCCACGGAGATTCAGCTCTATCACAGCGGCGAGTTCGTGGATTTGATGTCCACGCAGACCATTAATGAAATGCTCAAGCGGCCTCTGAGCTATGGCCGCGCCGATCTGCTCCGCGTCAAGCACGCTCGCGTCTCGCAGTTCATGATCAACATCGTCCTGCTACTGCTGGCGTCCGCTTGCCTCTTGACCCGGGAGCCGCAGCTGCTGAAGACTTCCGCCACACGCTGCGTGCTCTGGTGCGGCGCGTGCCTGAGCATGGTGTTCATGGGCCAGGAATTGGCAAACCTGCCACCCGCCCTCGTCACGGCAATCCCCAGCATCCACGCGCAGTGGCCGGCCCTGATGGCGTGGCTTCCCATCTTCATCTACGGCCCGCTCTCGGTCTGGCTGCTCGATCGCATCAAGACTTGATGCAATCGCTTAGTTCACCGACGGATCGTCGGGAATGACTTTGGCCCTGAGCCACGTGGCCGCGGAATCCATGATCCGCCGGGCCAGGGTTACCCATTGTTCCTCGTTTTCCTCGAATACCTGCTCGGCCGTTGCCGGCGCCGTCAACCACCCGCCTTCTTCCAGCTCGTTCTCCAATTGCCCCGGGCCCCAGCCGGCATACCCCACAAAATACTTGGTTGCCCCCTCGTTCTTGGCCACCAGTGCTTCCACCGCCTCTTTATCCGCGCTGAAGAAAAGCCCGGGCATCACTTCCATATCCGACAACGTCGCATCCGTATGGAGCACCATCAACGGCCCGTCGCAGGGACCGCCTTGATGCAGCAGCTGCTCCACCTCGCAAGGCTGTTCGCTCACCTGTTCCCAGGCATCCTTGATCGTCATTTCCATCGGCCGGTTCAGAATCAACCCCAACGCCCCGCCGTCATCATGCTGCACCATCAGCACAACCGACCTCAGGAAGTTCGGATCCAGCAACTGCGGCGATGCCACCAGCAAATGGCCTTGCAGCGACTTCATATGAGGCCCATTCTAAACAGTCCCTCCGGATTTCGAAACGTGCCACGTCTCCCGCCATTCGCCGCCAGATCCTAGAGGCCCCCCGCCGCATTAATCGCACGCGATTCACTCCAATTCGATACCCATCTATCAACGGCCCCCTCTCGAGGTTACTCTTTTGTCATGACAGCTTCCGAACTGGCCAGCAAGATCGACCACACGATCCTCAAGCCCGAAGCCACTGCCGCCCAAGTGCAGCGGATTGTCGCCGAGGTCATCCAATTTCGCTTCGCGTCGGCCTGCATTGCCCCAGCGTTTGTGCGAATGGCCGCCGGCATGCTTCATCCAGCGGGCATTCCCTGTTGTACGGTCATTGGGTTCCCTCACGGCACCTCCAAATCCACGATCAAAGCCATTGAGGCCACCAGCGCTGTCAAAGACGGGGCCGATGAAATCGACATTGTCGCTCATTTGCCCCACTTGCTAAGCCAGGATGTAGATGCCGCCCGGGCCGAGTTGGTGGAGATCGTCCGCGCTTCGCGGGCCACCCGGCGCAATGTGGTCATCAAAGTCATCGTCGAATCCGCGTTGCTGATGGCCGAGAGTGAGTCGCTTGGAGAAGCCCGCATTGCCGCCGCCTGCCGCGCCGTTCGCGAATCCGGGTGCGACTTCATCAAGACATCCACCGGCTTCCATCCAGCGGGCGGCGCCAGCATTCGGGCAGTTCAACTCATGAAGAAGCATGGCCAAGGCCTTCTCATCAAAGCCGCCGGTAGCATCCGCGATTTGGCAACCGCTCAGGCCATGCTCGATGCCGGGGCCGATCGCTTGGGAATGTCCGCCTCCATCGCCGTCATCACGCAGCTCACCGCACAACACCCCTAAGCCAAACGCTCGCCGATCTTAACGCCGCTAATGCCCATCGCCGCTTTCGCCCCTGTCGCAACCTTACTCCCTCCCATAGAATGAGCGAAACGATCGAACAGCTGATCACGCTGAAGCGTAGGGATCGGTATCATGGCGCCTCAACCATTCGAGAATCTCCCCCGGAGAGGTCCCCTCTTTTTCATCGCATTCATGGCCGCATTTGCCTGGCTGCTTTCGCTGCCGACCTATGCGGCCCAGGCACCGGTAGCCCCCCAGCCTTATCTCCTGCACCTCAATGGCATCGGTGGCGAGCGGTCGTGCGACCACTGGCTTCTCAACGGCCTGCGGCAAGGCGGCTTCAACGCCGAGGTCGAAGTCTATGACTGGACTGCCGGCCGAGTCGGGATCGAAGCCCTCCAAGGCCAGGAATTGCACTCCGCCCAGTCACGCAAAGTCGCCGAGAAGCTCACCGCCTTTGCCCGTCAGCATCCCAACCGTCCCATTTACATCACCAGTCACTCGGGCGGCTGCGGCGTGGCCGTCTGGGCATTGGAGCAGTTGCCCGAGAATGTCAAAATCAACACGCTGGTCATGTTTGCCCCCGCGCTCTCGCCCAATTACGACCTGAGCAAAGCCCTCAGCCACGTAACGGACCGGGCCTACGTCTTCTCCAGCCCCCATGACACCATCGTCCTCGGCACCGGTACCAAGCTCTTCGGCACCATCGACGGGCTCAAGGTCGAGGCAGCAGGTTTGAATGGCTTTATTCAACCCGATCAGGCCGACCCCGCACAATACAAGAAGCTTTCCCCCCATCCTTACAACAAGCAGTGGTTGGCCAAGTACGGCAACGCCGGCAGTCACATCTGCGCTCTGCGGCCGCTGTTCGCCCGCGAGTACGTGGCCACGCTCCTATTAACTGGATCCGCGCCCGCCGACGAAACACCCGATACCCCGGTCACCGCCACAACCCAACCCGTACAACCGACCCGCACCTCGGTGCTGCCATGACCACCACTGCCCCCCCCACTCCGACTGCCGCTCCCGCCGACAGACGCCCTCGTGAACCCTGGCCCCTGCCGGCCAAGTTCATCGCCTATGCAATCTTGAGCGCCTTGGCCATCGCCTCCGTCTGGTTCATCAATCGTCGCGTTGACGCCCTTGCTCAGGATCAACCGGCCAAGGTGGTTGCCGAGTAACCAGTCTGCTAATACATCCTCCCAATCCCGAAAGTACTCAACGCCATGCAAGCCCAGGGGTTCGTCCCTGGGTCCCTGCGTGTTACTTGCTTTCGCTTTGGGTTGGACTCATTTGGGGCCAGTGTCACAGCCGGGAGGGCGAGGCTCCCGCCGAGCCAAGATCCATGGATGGATCCTCGCTCGCCAAGAGACTCACCCTCCCTTTTGCATTCGGCCCACTACACGGGGTGCAATTCGTTCTAGCCTAACACGATGTCCCACGTGGCGCCTGTCCCAGATCCATTGCCCGCCAAAAGGGTGTCGCGACCCGCGCCGCCAAGCAGCAAATCGAGGCCGGCACCGCCAGTCATCGAGTCATCTCCGTTGGCCCCGTACAGAATGTCACTCCCCTCGTTGCCGTAGATCGTATCGTTGCCGTCACCGCCAAAGACGATATCGCTGCCACCCAGCGAAGAAGTCTCCAGATCGCCGTAGATCAGATCGTCGCCGGCCTCTCCAAGTATAAGGTCGTTTCCTTCGCCGCCGTACACACTGTCATTGCCATCTCCACTCAGAATCGTATCGCCCGCGCCAAGCACAGTGGTGTCGAAATAATCCCCATAGATCCAGTCGTCGCCACCCTCTCCCGTAATGTAATCGGTGCCGTACATCCCAAATATGAAATCCATGCCATCGCCGCCGTAGATGACATCGGCGCCCGAATCCATGGCGGGCACGTTGCTGGTGTCGCCCTTATACACGAGAGCGTCATCGCCATCCCCGTAAAGGATATCCGACTTGGGACCTCCAATAAGCGTATCGTTGCCCATACCACCGCACAGCATGATATAGAACGGCAGTGTGCCGTCGGGATCCTGGACTGTCAGCCGATCGTTCCCGCTGCTTCCAAAAACGTAAATGGACCACACCGGGGTTGGCACCACGCCGTCTTTTGCTGGTGGATCCTGTAGATCACTCACGGCAAACTCGTGCGACTCCCCCTTATCAGTGATCACGAGTGTCGCAGCGTCACGCATCGAAATCACAAGCTGGTCATTCTCCTCATCGCACAGCACATTCAGCACCGAATCAATCGGCTCATGGCTGACGACAGACAACATAGCACGCATTTCCAGTTCTTCTACCCAGCGCCTCGACATGGTTCACGCTCCCATATGAAATGAAGCCCCAAAAATCGCCATTCCCACAACGGCGAATGTGCTGCAAATACCGTAGACCCCGCCTGTTTGCAAGCATTTAATCGATGCGCATGTCAAAATGGGTAAAAGGAATTAGATACGGCTGTTAAGATTGTTAAAGGCTGCGGCCGCCAACGGCAATCCACATCTTGCGGAGTTCAACCAGCATGTTTGAGCCGCCGATCATTGGATTCAATGAAAAGGCCCACGACGTAGCCGTGGGCATCAGTATTCCATCCTGGTTGTACCCGCCCCGCAGTCCTATTCCCCTCTCCGCGCCCGCCCCACTTCCCTGCCGGCCGCATCGTACACGACCATCTCCATCGGCATGGCCCCTACCGCATGCGTCGAGCAGGACAGGCACGGGTCATAAGCCCGGATGGCCGCCTCCACCCGGTTCAACGCCCCTTCACTGACCTCCGGCCCGTTCACATACGCCTTGGCCACCTCCTCCACCGCCCGGCTCATGGCGTAGTTGTTGTTGCCCGTGGCCACCAGCAGATTCACCTTCTCCAACTGCCCATGCTCATCCACCCAGTAATGGTGCCACAGCGTCCCGCGTGGCGCTTCGATCACGCCCACGCCTTCACGATTCACCACGGTGGCGTTGGTGAAGATGTCCTTCGACAGGATCTCCGGGTCTTCCAGAATCTGCTGCGCACGCTCGATCGCATATAGATCCTCGATCAGCCGTGCATAGTGGTAATACAGCGATCCATCCAGCACCTTGCCGCCGCGCAGATGCCGAAATGCCTCAAACTCCTCCTGCGCCAGCGGCGTGCTGATGCGATCCGCCACATTCAGCCGCGCCAGCGGCCCCACACGATACACCCCGTTCGGCCAGCCAAGTTGCTTGTAGTATGGGAATTTCAAATATGACCACGACTCGACATGCTCGGCGATGTGCTGCAGATATTGCCGGCCATCAAAGCACGTAATCTCGTTGCGATTGGCATCCACCAGCCGCATCTGGCCATCGTACAGCGCCAGGCTGTTGCCCGGCCCCACCATCCCCAGGTAAGCCGTCGGAAACGCCGCGAAAGTCTCAATCTCCTCCTGATGCTTCTCCATCCACCCCTTCATGACCGCAATCCCCGCCTGGATATACCCGACCATGATGCTGATGTCCGCCAGGATCGCATCGCGATCCGCCGCCGCCAGCGCCTTGTTCACCCCGCCGGGAACCGCGAAATTCGGATGCACCTTCCGTTCGTCCAGCCGGGCGATGATACTCTGGCCGAACTTGCGCAGCGCCACCGCCTTGAGCGCCAGGTCCGGATTGGCCTGCACAATCCCCACGACATTACGAACCGCCGGGTCCGCATCGAACCCCAGCAGCAGATCCGGCCCCGCCAGCTCAAAAAAGTGCATCGAATGCGACTGAATCGTCTGCCCCATGTGCATCAGCTCGCGCAGGAGCTTCGCCGTTCGCGGCAACTCGCCTCCCACGATCTGGTCGCACGCCTTCACCGATGCCAGGTGATGACTCACCGGACAGATCCCGCAGATCCGTTCGGTAATCAGCGGCATCTCATAAAACAGCCGCCCTTCGCAGAACTTCTCGAAGCCCCGAAACTCGTTCACATGAAAACGGGCCCGCTCCACTTTGCCGCCGTCATCCAACTGGACGGTGACCTTCGCATGCCCCTCAATGCGTGTCACAGGCTCGATCGTGATCGTTTGGCCCATTGGAATTCTCCGATACGCAAAACCTCGGGACCAAGGCCCGAGCTGACGCCGTTATCCAATAACCTTTTCGGCGAGTTGTCCCGGTTCGCACATCGAGCCGGCCCGTCCTCGGACCGGTATTCTCGGTGTCCATCTGCTAATGCCAGTCCAGGTACTTCCCGACCAACTTCGGCTTGCGCCCCTGGGCCAGCTCGCTCAACACGTAATAAATCGCATCCGCCGACGGCGGACACCCGGGCAGGTAGATATCGACATCCACCACCTGGTCCAGCGGCTTCGTCTCCATCATCAGCGCCAACTCCGGATCGTCCGGAATGCGCCCATCCACCGTGCTCTCGCTTTCGACATACGCTCGCTTCAGGCAGGCCTCTTTGCGCGGGCAGTTGCGCATGGTGGGAATCCCGCCGAACACCGCGCAATCGCCCATCGCAATCAGCACCTTGCAGCGCCGCCGCATCATCCGCGCCACTTCCTCGTTGGCGGTGTTGTTCACCGCGCCCTCGAGGATCCCCACATCCACGCCTTCCCGGGGCGGATGCTTCAGGTCGGTGATGGGCGTGGAGGTCAGCGTGGCAAGCTGGAGCAAGTCCACCAGCCGCTCATCCATGTCCAGCAGCGACATGTGGCACCCGGCGCAACCGGCCAGCCAATCGCTCGCCACCGTCACCTTCGTTGCCATGACCTATCGCTCCTTACGCCGCTAGACGGCCTTGGAAATCTCTGAAATCTCGTCGTACGACAGGGCATATCCCATCCGCATCGACAACTGCAGCAGCGCCTCCCAGTTGGCGTGCACCGACTTGGGCGCCTGCAGAAGGGGTGTTACCACCTGGCTCCGCCCTTCGAGGTTGACCACATGCCCCTTGCGTTCCGCCCAGATCATGCCCGGCAGGACGACGTCCGCCGCCTCCGTCCACGCCGACCGGTACGCCGCCTGAACCACCGTAAATGCCTTGTGCGGCATCGGCATCCCGTCCGGCAGGTCGTCCCCCATCGCCACATACAACGCATCCCCATGCACCGGCCGCGGATGCAGCCCCAGCCGCGCCGCCCCGGCCGTGTTCGTCCCGTGGATCAGCGGCAGGAACTGCACCTTGGCCGGCAGCGCTCGCAACGCCGCGTAAACCGTCGTGCTCAGCCCGCTGCCATACAGGATCACCGGGCGCTGCGCCACCTCCACTGCCGCCTTCAATTGCGAAATCCCGCTGCCCCGCAGATGGTACGTGCTGCGCAACTGCTGGAACGGCGACTCATCGTGAGAGGAAATGTCCTCCAGGTGCAGCCGCAACTGCGCATACCGATCCAAATCCGTCTCGCTATCATTGACGACAATGATCTTGGCTTCATTGTCGAACGCCCGCTTGATCAGGTACCCCAGCACTTTCTGCTGCTGCAACGGATCCCCGCCGATCACAATCACACAATCGGCATGCGCCACATCGCGGAGCGCCGCCGTCCGCCCAAGGTCCAGCGGCGGCACTTCGCCGTACAACAGCGCCACCTCATTGCTCATCACCACTTCATGGAAGAAACACGCCACCGCCGCCAGCGATTCCGTCGGCAGCCGCGGCGAGGCCAGCCCCGCCACCCGATGAGCATCGCGGAACTTGCCGGCCACATACATCAACGCCTTGTCCCAACTCGTCTCGATCAGCCGGCCGTCCTGCTTGATCATCGGCCAGAGAATCCGCGGCGGCTTGGGTTCCGTCACCTCGAAACGCCCGCTCGCACACAGCAACCCCTCGTTGCCGGCCTCCCAATCCCCTTCGATGCGCAAGAGTTGATTGTCACGCGTCAATGCCTGGATGCCGCATCCCACCGAACACCCCAGACACACCGCCTTCGTGCGCGTCAATTCCGACTCATGCCCCATATACGCACTACGCCGATCCACCAGCGCCCCGGTCGGACACACCTGCAGACACGTGCCACACGACACGCACGAAGACTCCCCAAAGGGCATGCTGTCATCGGCACAGACCATCGTCTTGGCCCCACGCTGATGCACCCCCAGCGTGTGGTTCGCCGCGATCTGGTTGCACGCCCGGATGCACCGCCGGCACAAAATGCACCGGCTGTGGTCCATCACAAAGTACTTCCGCGATGCGTCGATCGGCCAGGCGTTGGCATAATTGGGCGGATACGCCCAGAAATTCAACCCATGCTGGTATCCCAGCTTCTGCAATTCGCAGTCGGTCGTCTCGGCACTGCCGCTCATCGGGCAGTACATGCAATAGTGGCTGCGCTCCGAGAAGATCAACTCCAGCGCAAACTTCCTGGCCACCTGCACCCGCTCGTTCTCCGTCTGCACCACCATCCCCTCGTTCACCGGATAAGTGCACGCCGGCTGCAGCGCCCGCTGCTTCTCGATCTCCACCAGACATAGCCGACACGCTCCCTCCGGCTTCAGGTGCGGATGATGACACAGCCCCGGTATGGCGATTCCCGCCGCCGCAGCCGCCTCCATCACCGTCTGCCCGGCTCGCGCCTGGACTGCTCGGCCATTAATCGTGATGTTCACCAAAGGCGAGGCAACCATGATTCGCTCCACCTGAGTTTTCCCTCTCACGTCCCCACCTGCTCTTCTCCCTCGCCCGGTACTCCGGGAGAGGGCTGGGTGAGGGTTCAACCCCCTCCTCACCCGCAACACCTCGCGTTTCGCGCGGACCCAGCGGGCCACGCTTCGCTGTCCCTCTTCACTCCACTTTCACCGGCCGCGGAATCCCAACCGTATCCAGCCACTCCAAATCACACCGCAGACAACGCTTGGCTTCCTCGCAGGCAACCTTCTCCGACAAGCCCAACTCCACTTCGTGGAAGTTGCCCTCGCGTTCGGCCACCGGCAGCTTGGGCATCTCCGGCCGCCGCGCCGCCGCATACTCCTCGAGATTCTGCACCGCCGGCACATCGTGCCGTGGCGTCTCCAGGTGCGGGCGAACCATCTCGCCCGTCCGCAGCCATTGATCCACCGCCATCGCCACCAGGTTCCCATGCGCAATCGCCTGCACGATCGTTGCCGGCCCACTCACCGCATCCCCCGCCGCAAACACGCCCGGCCGGCTCGTCGCAAACGCCTCGTTCACCACAAACGTCTGCCCCCGCGTCACCTCGATCTGCCCATTGTTCATCCAGGACAGATCCGGCACCTGCCCGATCGCGGGAATCAGGTAATCCAGGTTCACCGTGTACACATCCGACTCCAGCGCCACCGGCCGCCGCCGGGCCGAGTTGTCGAAATCCGCCAGCCGCTGTCGCTGCACCCGCACCCCCGTCACCGCGCCCACGCCCAACACCTCGATCGGATTGACCAACGTGTGGATCCGCACCCCTTCGTGCAGCGCCGCCTCAATCTCCTCCGGCAGATGCGTGGCCGGCATGTCGTCGCCCGTCCGGCGATACATCACGTGCACCTCGCGCGCGCCCAACCGCAGCGCCACACGGGCCGTGTCGATCGCCACATCGCCGCCACCGATCACACCCACGCGTTTCCCCTTCAGATCGGGCACATTCCCCTTCATCTCCTGCCCTAGCGCCTTCATCGTGTCTTCTGTCGCTACCTCGCGGAGGAAATCAATCCCGTTCATCACCCCGCGTTTGTCCTCGCCAGGAATACCCATCATGCGGCTCTTGTGCGCACCGATCGCCAGCACCACCGCGCTGAACCCCATCGGGCCCATCAAGTCATCGATGCTGAAGTCCTTGCCCAACGCCTTGTTGCACTGGATCTCAACTCCCGCCCGTTTGATGTTCTCCACCTCCAGGAACAACGTCTGCCGCGGCAGCCGGTACTCCGGAATCGCCCACGACAGCATCCCACCCGGCCCCGGCAGCTTTTCAAACACCGTCACCTGATACCCATGCTGCGCCAGCCGCAGCGCCGCCGTCAGTCCGCCTGGCCCGGCCCCGATCACCGCCACCCTCTTCGTCGCCGCGATCTTCCGCGATTCCTCCGTCCCCATCGGCTTGGGTGTCCACGGCAGCGTCTTCTCATGATCCGCCATGCATCGCTTCACCAGTCGCACGGCAATCGGATCGTCGATCTCGCCGCGCCGACACTTCTGCTCGCAGAACGCCGGACACGCCCGCCCGCAAATCAGCGGGAACGGGTTCCGCTCGCGATGAATCTCCAATCCCTCGGCGAATCGTCCTTGCGCGATCATCGCCAGGTACGCCGGCGTGTCCACGCCCGCCGGGCACGTATTAATGCACTTGGCCCGCACCAGCGCCTTGCACTGACCGGCCACGCACAGCTTGTCCTCAATATGCTCTTCAAACTCTCTGGCAAAGAACCGCAACGCCGCCATCACCGGTCCGGGCGTCCTCTGCCCCAGCCCGCACAGCGACGTGTTCATCATGTTCTCGGAGACTTCCTGAATAATCTTCAGGTCCTTGCGTGTCCCCTGCCCGGTCGTAATCCGCTCCAGTGCCTCCAGTAGCCTCCGCCCGCCAATTCGGCACGGCACGCATTTCCCGCACGACTCCGCCGCCGCGAATTGCAGGAAGTACTTGGCAAATTCCACCATGCACGTGTCGTCGTCCACGACAATCATGCCCCCCGAACCCATCACCGCGCCCGCCGCCTGCAATGAATCGAAATCCACCGGCGTATTCAAGCATTGCGCCGGCAAACATCCCCCCAATGGCCCACCCGTCTGCACCGCCTTGAACGCCTTGCCCTTCGGCAGCCCCCCGCCGACGTCGAAAATGATGTCCCCCAGCGGAATCCCCATCGGCACTTCGATCAAGCCGGTGTTGTTGATCTTGCCGGTCAGCGCGAAGATCGCCGTGCCCGGCGACTTGGGGCTGCCAATCGACGCAAACCACTTCGCCCCGTTCAGCACGATCTGGGGCGTCATCGCATAACTCTTGACGTTGTTGATGTTACTCGGCTTGCCCCACAGCCCGCTTACCGCGGGGAACGGCGGCCGGGGTCTGGGTTCACCACGCCGACCCTCGATCGAGGAAATCAGCGCTGTCTCCTCGCCGCACACAAACGCCCCGGCTCCCTCCTTCATCTGGATATCAAAGCTGAACTTACTGCCCAATATGTTCTGCCCGAGCAGCCCATACTCATGGGCCTGGGCAATGGCATTCTGCAAACGCTGAATCGCCAGCGGATACTCCTCGCGGCAGTAGATAAACCCATCCGTCGCCCCCATCGCATACGCCGCAATCGCCATCCCCTCCAGCACACTGTGCGGATCGCTCTCCAGGATAGACCGATCCATGAAAGCCCCCGGATCCCCTTCGTCCGCATTGCAGATCACATACTTGACCGTCCCCGGCGACTTGCGGCACAATTCCCACTTCAGCCCCGTCAAAAACCCCGCCCCGCCTCGGCCCCGCAGCCCCGATTCCTTGATCTCCCGGATCACATCCTCCGGGCTCATCTCCATCAACACCTTTCCCAACGCCCGATACCCGTCCCGCGCAATGTACTCCTCAATCTTCTCCGGATCGACCACGCCGCAGTTGTGCAACGCAATCCGCACCTGCTTGCTGAAAAACGGCAGGTCCTTGTAATACGGCAAAACCTGCAGTTCCAGCGGCTCCTGGTAGGTCAATCGCTTGACGATTCGGCCTTCAACCAGTGTCTCCTCCACAAGTTCCGCCACATCCTCTGGCCGTACCCGACAGTACAGAATCCCCGCGGGATAAACCGTCACCGTCGGCCCATGCCGGCACAGCCCTCGACACTGCCCGCCCGCGAGGTACACCTCCTGCGTCATCCCGCGCCGCCGCAGTTCCACTTCAAACGCGCTCAGCACTTTCTGACCCGCCCCATCATTGCATCGCGCCCCGCCACACACCTCAACCCTCGCGCGGTATTGGTGCCCCTCGACCATGCAACTGTTGTCCACAGCTTGAGTCTCGTTCATTTCGCACCCCGCCGCCTTCTGGCGACTTGGCATTAACACCCGCTTGGCATCGTCTGTTTCGCGGCGGCCCAACGGGCCTCGCTTAACCCGCGCTACTCCCCAGGCATCCGGCAGATCACCCACTCATTCACCGGTTCCCCTTTGATCAGGTGCTCTTGAATCAGCCGCGGCACCATCTCCGGCTGAACGTTCGCATACAGCACATGCGATCTGCCCGCCTGCTGGATATCCACCAGCGGTTCCTTCACGCACATCCCGATGCAACCGACACTTGCCACACGCGCATCGATCTGCCGCTTCGCCAACTCCTGTTGGATCGCCAGCATCGTGTCCTTCGCCCCCGCCGCGATCCCGCACGTCCCCATCCCGATGTAGATCACCGTTCCGGTCTCCTGGCGAACCTTGATCTCACGCCGCACCTGCTCCCGCACGCCAGTCAATTCCTGCAATGAAGTCAACTTAGCCATCGCCGAGCCTCCGCACGTTTTTACTAGGCAAGCGACTTGAGCGTATGCACCAACCCATCGGGCCCCAGCCGGCCATGCACCTTCTCATCCACCAGCGCCACCGGCGCCAGCCCGCACGACCCCAGGCAATACACAATCTCGAACGTGTACTTGTAGTCCGGCGATGTCGCCCCAGGGCTCAGCCCCAGCGTCTTCTCCATCGCCACAATGTTCTTCGGCGCCCCTCGCACATGGCACGCCGTCCCATCGCAAATACGCACCACGTGCTTGCCCCGCCGCTTCAAATGAAATTGCGTGTAAAACGTTGCTACGCCATACAGTTGGTTCAGCGGCACCAGCGTCTTGTCGGAGATGTACCGCAACGCCACCTTCGGCAGATAGCCAAACGTGTCTTGCGTCCGTTGTAGGATCGGAATCACCGCCCCCTTCTGGCCTTTGAACTCCTCCAGGATCGGGTCCAGCCGCTTTAGATCCAGCGGCGGCTCACTCTCGCTGCAAGTGGGCTGTTGGGCGTTGGTTGCGACGGTCATCGAAGCTCCTTGCTGCCGCACGGTCAGCGATGACGCCAACTGATTGTGAACACCTCAGACGTGCATGAAGGACTCCACTCTTATTGTGAAATCTTTCACTATTAAGATATGCTACCACCGCTTCCACGCAGCGGCAAGAAAAAAGAGAGCGAAAAGTCCTTTGAATGGGAGCCGCTGCGGACCCTTGTCCTGCGGACATGCTTTATAGCACATATCTGCTCCCACAGTCTCGACTATCTCAGCAGCTTGCCTAACCACGGGGTAAACACGGGTTACAGACGCCACCCTCAACCTCAACGTCGCCGCCCTTCCCCTTTTCCAAGCGAGCACCAACCCACATTGAATCCGCGAATCAAATGCCAACTAAGCAAAAAGTTTAAATAGATTGAGTCGGATTGCTCGCCCGCCCGGCGCGCCAGACCAGATGCCGTGGCGTCGTCGATAGCCCACCCCAACTGGCCGGATCATGATTCGCTTCAAACACCTTCAGCAACACTGAGTCATGCCGAGCCAGCGCTGTCCACAGCACCCCCGCCGAGTTCTCCCACCGCTTGTCCGACTCCCCGCCATCGATCCGCTGAAACTTCGCGACTTCGATCCGCCCGTTCCACATGAAGTTACGATTCGTATCGATCAGCCGATCGATTTCCTCTCGCCCAAACACCACTCCCCGCTCGAACGCCGACACCATCCCCTCCACATCAATGGCGTAATACCCCCCGTTCGGATGCACCCCCACCCAGTGCTTGGTGCCGCCGTCGCTCTTGTAATCCCAAGGCCCCGCCGGGTCCCAGTAATTCCAAACGTAGTACTTCCCCTCCCGCACCCGCAGACGCAACTTCATCTGCTGCCACCACTTCTCCGCCCGCTCCCGGTAAATGGCCTTGCCCGTCACCTCATGCATCGCCAGCAGCCACTGCGCAATATGATTCTGCTTGTTGGCCGGCATCGAGAAGCCGTCCTCGTTTCGCCTCTCGTACCCTTCCGTCCACTTCCCCGTCTTCGGATCCACCCCAAACGGCGGCACCACCCACACGCCCCCCACCTTCACCTCCCGCCAGCACCCCCGCGAGTCCCACTTGCTGAAAACCTCCTCCGCCAGCCGCAAATACGCCTCCGCCTTCCGCCCATGCCTCTCCTTCAAAACCGGCGTCTTTGAAATGACGTTTGCCATGAGCACCATCGGCCGCAGCGCCATCGCCTCCCCCAGCATGTTGTCCGTCACAAAATCCGGCACGACACTGGTACTCGCCCCCGCCGCTTTAGGCCATCCGATATACCCATCTGGCCCCTTCACCCCCCGCCGAGTCCACGCATCCGCCCAATCGATCAGCCGATCCACCCACTGCGGATTTTGCGTCGCCAGGTACCCGTAGTAAAACCCGTTTAGGAACGGACTAACCAGCCACCCCAGTTCCTCCCCCATCTCCGTATCGCAATACCGCCGCCGAGCCGCATCAACGATGTGCTTCTCCCACCGCGTCAGCCAATCCTTGATAAGCTGCTCCCCCGCCGCTTGCAGCGCCTCGCCCCCCATCACCCCCCTACCCGCCACGAGCGCCCCACCCGCCACAGCCACCGCCCCGCTCAAGAACGCCCGCCGACTCGGTTTATGGTTCATATGCGTGCTCCGATTGGTATTACGCCACCTTTCTCTCACCGTTGCTCATTCCCCTCACGCCGGGCTCGGAGGGTAGCGATGACCCGGATCTCGTCCGCCTTGAAAACCTCGTAGGATGGGTTCCGCCCACCACCTCTCTTGACCCATCTCCTACCAGCGGACACACTCTTACCCATGAACACGCTCACTCGCCGAGATGCTCTGCAGTCGCTTGCGAGCCTTATCCCCGCCGTTGCCTTGGCCAGTACCCTCCACGCCGCCGAACCCAAACCACTCTGGAAGACCGCCATCGGCCTCAATGGCTTCCTCTCCTCCGCCAGCAAGTACAAGAAGTCCTACCCCCTCTGGGAAATCCTCGACTACGCCTCCCGCGCCGGCTTCGCCGGTGTCGAGATCGTTCAGCTCTGGCCCTCCCCCGGCGACTATTATGCCTCCACCGAGACCGATCGCATCCGCGCCCTCCGCCGGCTTTACGATGGTTTCGGCCTGCAGATCTTCTCCATCCAGCTCTTCACCGATCACGCGTTCTCCCCCGACCCCGACATCCGCAAGCAGTGGCTCGCCACCTTCCGCGATCGCATCAAGTTCGCCCGCGCCCTCGGCTGCAACTGTGTCGGCATGTGGCCCGGCGGCGCGCTGGGCAACCAAACCTTCGACCAAGCGCTCACGCACCTGGCCAGTTCCTATCGCGAAGCTGCCAAGATCGCCGCCGACGCCGGCATCATCGCCGCCTTCGAAATCGAGCCGCCCTTTATCTTCAACAAGGAAGAGCACATGCAGCGCATCCTCGCGGAAGCGCAGCCTTCCCCCCTGAAGATCATCTACGACCCCAGCCACTTCGACCTGATGAATGGCTCCACCGGCAAGCCCCACGAAATGCTGGCACGCATCGGCGTCAAGAACCTCGGCTACGTCCAGCTCACCGACTCTGACGGCACCCTCCGCGACGGCGGCACCTCCAAGCACGTCCCCTGCGGCGACGGCCACGCCAATGTCCCTGCCTCCCTGAAGCTGCTCCGCGACAACAACTTCCGCGGCTGGATCATGATCGACGCCTGGGAAACCCCCGACCCCTGCGACGCCTCCACCAAGGGCCTGAAAGCCATCACCGCCGCGTCGGCCTGAAGCGCCAGCCAAGCCCTGCCATTCAAAGCAGTGCTCGCCAAGCCACTATCCCAGCTTCGTTCGTGCAAATCGATGTGCGTCACCTTTTCCGGTCCTCACCTTTTCCGGTCCGTATGATTCGGCGGCCGGGAATCCGCAGAGGACTGAGCGGTGGACCACTCTGGATATACCGGGAACCTCCCCGGACCACCGAGAGCCTACCTGGAGCCACCTGGAGCCACCTGGAGCCACTGGGAGCCAACCTGGAGCCACCTTGGATCGGCGAAGGGGGTAAGAATGCAAGGGGTGGTGGCCTAGAGGGTTAGGGAAGGCGGAGGGCCGGCCAGGGCGCCGAAAACACGCTTCTGCGGCGCGATTTTTTTCGCGGCGGGGCTATTCGCTTTTCAAAGATCACGCCGATCCCGGTCGGCCGGGAGGGCGAGCGGACGAGCCGCTGGGGGTCGTACGCTCGACTAGAAAAAAAGTTCTAGTAAAATTAGGGAACTGGCGGCGAGCGAGAAGCCGGCGGCCGAAGCGGTTGGAGGAGGATGGTGGGCTACAGGCCAGGGAAGAATAACCGGTCCGCTGAAGCAAACCCCGCTACTGTTCAGTAGTGGCGGTATTTGCGCCAGGAAGCGTAGCTGCTGGGTTGGGGGGCAACGTCCGTTGGGATTTCGCGAAGCACTTTGCCGGCCTTGTCCATGATGAGCAGCCGCCATTTGCCTTGGCTGGGTCCGGCATTCACCAGGAGTTGTCCATCCGGGGTGAAGTCACAGAAGGTCAGGCTCCAGCGGGTGTCTCCCAGCGTCAGGATGCGCGGCGGAACCGAGGCACCTTCACTGAGGCGTTTGAGGGCGACAGACCCACTCCGACTCCAAGCCACCCACTCACCCAGCGGATCGATGCGTGCATTTTCATTGTAGCTGCCGAGGCCGGATGTCTCCCGCCAGATGGTGTGGCCAATACTGAAATCTTTGCGCAGGACCACGACACACTCCGGGGCCTTGGTCTGGCCGAAGACGGTGGCATAGCCATTGGCATGCTGGAGGTCGGAATAGACATGCACGTAGTGCCGGTAGTCGCGTACATCCGGGTTGCGGAAGCGCCGCATTTGCCCCCCCGGGTCGTCGATGGTGTGGACCCAATCACCGGAGACACCGCTGAGCCATCGATCGCTGGTCAGCCAGCCGCCCCAAGTGCCGCTGTACTTGCGGCAAGAGCCAGTCGCGGGATCGAGGATATGCGTTTGAGCGCCGGTGCCGCCGAGATCGAGGGCATTCATGAAGGCCAGCTTCTGCCCATCGGGGGACCACATGGGCGGGGCATCCTGGCAATCGGGATGGGCGTGGACGCAGGGGCCATATAGCTCCAGCAGGTGCTTGCCCTTGGGATCGGTCAGGTACAGGTGCCCATCTTCGCCGACAAAGGCGATGGGACAGACGAGGACCAGGGCGCGGCGGCGGACTTTCTGGGTGACCGGTAGCAGGATGGCGATCAAGAGGGAGATGATGGCGATGACCACCAGCAGTTCCACCAGCGTAAAACCGAGGCGTCGTTTCATCGCACACCCCTTGTCTTTTGCTCCGATCAGCACTGCTCACCCGGAGCGACCCACATTCAACGACTTGGCGCAAGGCCCCGAACGCCAACCTTGCGTATGCAGGTTAGTATACCTTGGCGGACAACGTTGAGAAATGAAAAGGTTGTGAACCTGATAAATAGGCTAAGGGGTGAAGAGGAGGTGAGGAATCGGCGAAGAAAAGGGGTCAGCGAAGAAAAGGGGTCAAAGCGCATTTTCACGCCCGGCCTGCTTGCCCTTGGCTCCCTTGGGCCGGCCGAGGGGGCGAAGCGAGGACTCCAGGCCCAGTTCCGCCGCCGTTTTCCGCACCCAGGTCGCTGCCCCGAACGGCCGGCTCCGATCCCGGCTCTGCCGCAGCGCCGCCAGTTCCCGCTCATCCTCCGCCCGTTTCACCTGCTCCAGCCAGTTGCGCGGCCGGGTCACCGGCCAGGGGGCCAGGGCCTCCTTCAGGGCCCCCTGCCCCTGCCGCCGCACCCACAGCGAACCCCACCGCCAGGCCTCCGGCGATCTGACCAGCTTGGCTCGCAGGGCATTGCGTTCGACATAGCGGCAGACCGCCAGGAAGTGCTCATCCTGCTGGATGGGGAAGCTCTTGAATCGACTCTGGTACAAGTGGCCCCGCCCCCGCGAATGCCGATGGGCGTGCCAGCGGGCCGCGTGGGTCTGCCCCAGCCACTGCATGAACCGCGAGAGCACCCCCGCCTGCCTGGGCCAGAGCACCAGGTGAAAATGGTTGGGCATCAGGCAGTAAGCGCACAGCCGCATCCCCGGCCAGCGTCCCAGGGCCTCGGCCAAAACCCCCTCAAAGGCCTCGTAATCCCCGCCGTCCTCAAACAGCTCGATGCCGCCCCAGGTCCGGTTCATCACATGGTAAGCGATCCCCCCCGCCGAGATTCTGGGATGCCGAGCCATGGCGACCAGTTTACCCGATCGGCCGGACGCGGACAACGGAAATAAGCTTTGACCCCTTTTTCTCTTCCCCTTTTTCTCTTCCCGCTGTTCCCGCGGCCCCTACCTCTTCTGGGGCTTCTGCCGGGTTAGGGGTCCGGCATAGCGCGGGTTGCAGTAGTAGGGGTCCAGGGTCACCCAGCGTTCGAGCATGCCGTAGTGGCCGTCGGCGAAGATCACGTTGCCCTGGCCGGTCCAGTACCAGTCAAAGCTGACCTGGTCGTCCGTATACTCGGTATACTCGTGCGGCTGGTCATGGCGGACGGAGAGCAGGTGAATCACGAAAGAGCCTTGTGGTGGGAATTCTGCGAAACTGTCTGCTCGCCAGGCCCCATGGAAGATGGTATCGCTATTCATCTCCCCCAGCAGCAACTTGTGGCTGGGCTGCACGACTTTGAGCAGATTGCACGGCGGCTTGTCAAACCAATGCATGCTTTGCCCTTCGGGCCTCCAATCCACCCACCCGGTCCCGGCGATGAGCTGGTTCACCGCATAGCTGTACGGGTAGGCCCCGGGCCGCGGGACAATTCCCGAGGGGCATTGCAGGGCCTTGGTGCTCTTGTTCAGATAGGGGAGGATGCGGCTTTGGCTCAGGTCCCGGCCCTTCTGCCAGTGAATCCAGTCCTCCTGCAGCGGGAAATCAGCGTTGGCCGAGAAGGGCAGCCAGCCGCGGTTCTCCTGGGCGTACATCAGGAATGCCGTGCCGAGTTGGCGCATGTTCGAGGCGTAGGCGATGCGCTCCGCCGAGCGTTTGGCCAGCTTCAAGGCCGG
>JBLNDH010000061.1:0-18720 GCA_050261455.1 Bacillota bacterium | reverse complement strand
CTGTTCGATGCGTTTCAACTGGCGAATATCGCGGCTGACCGTCGCCATGCAGATTGGATGACCCGTTCGGGGATCATCGATGCGGAACACGTCCCAGAGCATGGCGATCGGCTCGCCGGTTTGGAAATGCCGAAAGTTGAACTCGCCGGTCCAGCGGCCCTCGCGTAACACGGTGGGGATCACGGTTTGGATCAGGAAAGGGCGATCGTGAGGGAAGAGAAATTCGGCACTATGCGGCGGCGGGGCGGCGGGGTCCAATCCTACCAGCCTGCGGCCCCCGGCGTTAAGGAACATAACGGTGCCGTCGAGTTGCGACAGCTTAATGAAGTCCTGGCTGTTCTCGACGAGGGCAGCCAGCCGAAGCCGTTCGAGCAAAGCCTGTTTCAGGTCGGTAATATCGCGAGCAACAGCCAGCACCGACTCTACTGAACCATCGGGAGCGAACTCAGGTACGAAGCGAGCCGCGTAATGCCGGATGCCGGTGGGCGAGGGATAGGTGAATTCAAGGTTTGCCTCTTGAGCCTGCTGGAAGACCTCGCGGAGCTTGCTTTCCCAAAGCTCCCACAAATGCTCGGCCATGCCTGCTTCGCGGTTTGTCTTGCCGATGAAGCGATCTAGCGGAATTCCCGTCGCCCGCGTGATGGCCGGGTTAACATACAGGTGGCGGAATTGCTTATCGTAGCGGCTGATCACATCGGGGGCGTTTTCGACCAAGGTCACCAACTCCCGATCCCGTCGCCGCAGCCTCGCTTCTGCCTCTTTCTGTTCCGTGACATCCGCTACGCTGCCAATCCATCGAGTGAGTCGTTTTTGCAGGCCGTAGAGCAGGCGACCGCGATCGCGCCAGATTCGGTAAGTGCCGTCCTTGCGAGCAATGCGATATTCCTCATCGAAGAACTCGCCAGTCTTCAAAGTATGCTCCACCGCAGCCACCACCCGATCGCGATCGTCGGGATGGAGATGGGCAACCCAACCCTCGAACGTCCGAGGGAATTCGCCGGGCTGATAGCCCAGGGAGCCATCGACGTCGCCAAACCAAACGTTCCACCCCTGCCCCACATTCCATTCGTAAATTACGTCGCTGACACTTTGGGCGACGATACGGAAGCGTTCCTCGGCCAGCCGCAAGGCATTCTCGGCCCATTGTCGAGCGGTGATATCGATGATGATGCCCACCCAATGGATGATTCGGCCACTCGGGTCCCGCACGGGCTGAGCGCGGCTCAGAACGGTATGCGGATTTCCGTGGCGATCCTTCATACGTTGCTGATGCTCCCATTGCCCGCCGGTTTGCACGCAGTGCATCCATTCCTTGAGCAAGGGCTCCACATCCTCGGGCGGAAGACACCGGGTCCAGCCAAATCCCCGGGCCTGTTCCATCGTCATGCCGGTCATCGCCAGGATACAGTTGCTGAGATAAATGCACTGGCCGTCAGGATCGCACATCCAAACGCCGAACGAGGTGAACTGGGCCAGCTTACGATAACGGGCTTCCGAATCTGCAAGCGATTCGATCTGGGTCTCGGCTGCAATGCGTGCCACCTGTTCCCTTTGGTAAAGCTCGGCCAGTCGATGCTCGGCTTGCCTGCGGCGATCAAGCTCCGCACGCAACCGATGCACCGCATCGGGCTCAACGCCCAGATGGGCCATGCGTCTCATGAGGGATTCAAGAAACCGTTCCGTATCGGCTTCCGCTTCCCAAGACCTCTGGGTCACATCCTGCATCGCCAACACCCCTAAACGATCTCACGTCTGACTCTGCATGGGCTTGTCGTTCCGGCACAGACATGAATGAAACCAAACATCGACCAGGATTCTTTCCCGTATTCTGCCCGGCCGTCAGCATACAGGGACCAATCCTTCGAAAGGGAATTGTATTCCCCAAGGAGGCGCAAAGGACAAAATCACAACGATTAGGGGAGAAATATGAAGAAGCCGAGTCGACGGCATCGATGGCTGCCGGGCGATCCGGAGCGACTCTCGGCGACGGCCTAGCCGCGGGCCCATTTTCCTTCGGCAACGGACGGGCCAGGGATCCTTGCCCTCTCTAGCCAGCAACCCCGCTCGGCATTCGACAAAGAACGCCCCAGAACCGGGGCGTCGGAGGCAATGGGTAGGGCCGGAATTGAACCGGCGACACATGGATTTTCAGTCATTCAAGCGGCTTGAGTACAAGCCCCTTGCGGCTGACGCCGACTCTACCCGCTTCGTCCTGTTTTTGCGGGCGATCTTGAAACATCGACTACTTTCAAGTGCCATCGGGCGAGAAGCGTTGTGGCCCGAAGTACGTACTTTTCGACGTACTCTTTAACTCGCAACGCGCTTTGGGCGGGCGAGGTGGACGATGGCAACGGCGACAAGGGCAAAGCTGCGGGTTCAATGGCACAAGGCGAGAAAGCAATATGCCAAGGTGATTGGCTACGCGTTGGGCCGCGATGGCACCGTCAAAAAGAAATGCTGGTATCTGGGCGGTGATTACGACAAGGCCGTGGGAAAGGTCATCGAACTGCGGCGACGATGGCGAGCACTCAGAGCAATGGGAAAGACAGTATGGGATGAAGAGCCAGAATATCAGCGTGAAAACGCGGGAATTGTGTTGGCGAATGCTAAGGGTGGGTGGAAGGGACTTTGAAGGAGCCTGCCAGGGTGGAACCTTGATATGACGAATGACGACCCCAGATCAGAGCGGCCAATGCCATGATGATGGTTTGAACCAGTGCGTAGGCGGTGGTTGCGGATACGGCGAGGGAGCCGGGGAAACTGGTGGTGGCGATGACCAGGCTGACGCCGACGTTGCGTACGGAGGTTGCCATGGTCATGGCTTTGCGGTTGCCGCTTGTGGTTCCACCCAATGCCCAGCCAGCAAGGACGGTGGCGGCCAAGAGCGCGAGCATGCCGACGTAGCCCATCAGGCGGATGGCTGCCAACGTGCGGAATTGGACGACGAGGATGATTCCGATCAGGAGCAGATTGAGGACCGCGCTTAATTGGCCAGCGGGTTTCTTGAGTCTGGTGGCCGGCGCTGGGTATCGCTGACGCACGAAAAGGCCGACACACAGCGGCAGGAATTGAGTCAGCGCCAGCGTGATAACCATCTTGGCGGCGTTGATTCGGATCGGCTCATTACCCGCCACGATCGGCAGGAGGGCTTGGAGCAGGAGGGGCGCGAGGACCGCGGAGGAGCCTGCGAGGATCACCATCAGTCCGACGGAGACGACGACATTTCCCTTGGTCAGGGCGGTGAGTGGTGGTCCATACGGAGCTCCGGGACAGACTGCGGCAATAAGAAACCCTGCGGCGACCAAGGGATGGGCATGGAAGGCCAGCAGGAGGCCCACGGCGACTGCGGGGACGAGCAGGTAGTTGGCCAGAATAGCGCGGCAGACGATGCGCCAATTGCGGGCGACGCCGACGACATCGGAGACGGTCACGCCGAGCCCGATGGCGAACATCATTTCCAGGAGCGTGACGGTGGCGAGGATGTTGACGAATTGATCTGCGGTCATGGCCACCTCCGGCAGCAATGGGGGAACCGACCTGAGGACCTAAGCAATCAGCGAGTTGAAGGTCTTCTCGAAACGAAATCGGGACGGCGAATGACTCGTACGTCGTATGGCACCTGGCTGCTCCGTCGCTGGAGATGCATTTGGGGGCCGGTTGAGCGTTCAGACGCACCGGCCGGTTAATGCTCTGGTGATCGCGTTGTCATGATCCTTCGCAAGCCATCACCTCCGATGGCGTCGTGCGGCGCTGTTGCTTCCGAAGGCACAGGAAGCAGGCGGATGACTACGAGGGTAATATCGTCCAATTGGGGCACTGAGCCGCGGAAGTCGGCGACGGCTCGCTGAATGGCGTCGCTGATCTCCTGGGCGGATTTGTTGCGGTTGGCGAGCAGGCATTCCTTGAGCCTCTCTTTGCCGAAGGGATTATGCGCGCTGTCGAACGCCTCCCAGATGCCGTCGGTGCCGAACAGGAGGATGGCATTGGGTGGGAGATCGTACGAGGCTTCGCTGAAGCGCCAGTTGGGATCGACGCCCAGGGGGATATCGTTGCCGGACAGTTCCTGGAAGCGATCGGCCTGGGGATCGTAGACAATCACCGGGTCGTGCCCGGCGCTGACGAGGCGGAGGGACCGTTTCGGGCGATCCAGCACTGCATACAGCAGGGTCATGAAGCGCCCATCGGGGGAATCGGCGGCCAGATGGCGGTTCATATGTTCGAGGACCTCGGCCAGGACCCGGGGCGGTATTGCCTGACTGCGCAACAGGGCCCGGGCGGTGGTCATGAGGAGCGCGGCGCCAACGCCGTGGCCGGTCACATCGCCAATGGCGATGGCCAGGGTGGACGGCTGCCAATGGGAGAGATCGAGGAAGTCGTAGTAGTCGCCGCCGGTTTGCTCGGCGGGGAGACTGGCGCCGGCGACGTCCAAGCCGGGGATCAATGGGTTTGCCTGGGGCAAGAGTCGCTGCTGGACCTCGTTGGCCAGACGCAGCGCATCCTGCATACGGGCCCGCTCCTGAAGTGCCGGCATCATCTCGTTGAAGGTGTGAGCCAGGTCGGTGAGTTCATCGTTGCCGTGCACATTGGCGCGTGCAGACCAGTCGCCCTCGGCCGCCTTGAGCGCGGCGACACGGAGGGATTTGATGGGTCTAAGGAGACTGTAAGTGATCCCCGTGGCGCCCAGTGCCGCTGCGATGCCGATGCCGACGATCCACCATTTCTGTTCCTGGGCGAGGTGGCTGATCGATTGATCAAACACGGCGCGTGGCTGGGCGACGGTGACGGTCCAAGGGCGCTGGGTCATGCGAGCATAGCCGGCGATCTGTGGAAGGCCATCGACGCCGACGCCGATCAGGCAGCCGCGTTTGCGTCCCTGGCGCAAGGCCTTGGCAATGTCGTCGGCACCGGCGGACTGAACCTGATCAATGCCGTATTGGAGCTTGGGTTTGATTTGCGCCATCGCTTCGGGGGAAAGTGATCCGATGCTGCGGTAGAGTAGCTTGGAGTTGGGGTGAAAGATGATGACCTCATTGGCATCGATAACGATGGCGAAGCCCTGGGCGGTCTGCGCGGTGACTTCCCGGCACATCTGGTCGATGACTTGGCCTTTGAGCTTGAAGACGAGGACGCCGGCCAGAGTGTTGTCGAGGCGTCTGATGGGCCCGGCAAAGAAGACGCCAGGCTCGCGTGTGGTGATGCCGACCGCGAGGTCGGAGATGGCATCCTCGCCACGCAGCGCGCGACGCATATACTCGCGGGTAGCACTGTAATCGAGGCCGACCATGTCGGAACTGGTGGAGAGCAGGCAAATTCCCTTCGCGTCCGCAATGTACGCCAGCGCGATATCCGGGTTGCGGGAGAGCACTTCGTTCAACCACTGCTCTGTACGCGGGAGGAGATCTTGACGTTGGTCGGCGGGAGCCGAGCACGTCTGCTCCACGATGTCCGCGGTGGCGGCGGTAACCTGCAACTGCCGCATGTCCGCAAAGAGCTGGTCGATCCGGGCGGCGGCCACTGATGCAACAAGTTGAAGGTTTTGCTCCGCCGTTCGTCCGACCGCATCCAAGCCCCGGCGGATGCTCAAGGCACCAAAGATGCTCAGTGGCCCTAATGTGGCCAGCAGCAGCACTGTCAGCATCTTGGCCAAGAGTGGCACACGCATAGGCCGACTTCGAGATGATCGAATTCGCTGCGGCATACGTGACACCATCGCGGGCAAGCGTGCCTGCGTTCGCTAGCCCTCAGGCTTCCCGCATTCCCGACACGTCGTAATGAATTCCATGCCCGTGGTGTTGGCCAGCGTATCGAATCGCACTTCGGGCGGTTCGACTGCATATTCCAGCGCCGAGAGCACAACTCGGAAGCTGTCCGCACGCACATGGGCTCGCAAACTCTGAACGTCCGCCCATTCCTCAATCAGAACCAGCCGATTGTCATCCTCAATGTCGGCGTAGAGTTGACAGCTCACGCAGCCTGGCAGCACCCGGGTCTGGCTGAGGATTCTGCGTAACGAGCGAATCACTTGCGAACGGCACGCGGGGTTCAGGGATATTTGTGCTCGAAATACAACCAAGATCGCAGCTCCAGTGTCAACAGGAGCCCGGAATCCGCAACTCTCCATCGCAAGAACTGTGCAAGGTGAATGCCAGGGGACAAGAACAGGAAACACCAGAGTCCATTGTCTTACCCGACCGGTAGTTACTGCGAGCGACGGCAAGCAGCACCAGATCAGCGACAGCTCCGGGTACAACGCTCTATCGACGCGCCGACGATATGACGTCGCTCAACGCCTGCGCGGAATCCCCAGCCGTTCCATCAAGGAATACAGCGTCGAGGGCTTGAGCCCAAGCACCTCCGCCGCGCCCCCAGCCCCGCGGATTCGGTTTCCTGTTGCCTCCAGCACCTTCAGGATATGCTGGCGTTCGACGTCCGCCAGGCGACGCGAGGATCGCCCCTCGTCGCCGGCCTGCCCGTCTGGGAGGATCAGCCGCAATTCAGGTCCCTCGGTCAGGATCATCGATCGCTCGACCACATTCCGCAGCTCACGCAGATTTCCCGGCCAATCGTAAGTCCGCATCGCTTCGAGGTCCTTCTTGCGGATTCGCTCAAAGGCCTTGCCCATCTTCTCCGACAACTCCTTCACAAAACTCCAGATCAGAAGCGGGAGATCCTCCAATCGCTCACGGAGGGGCGGAAGCATGATCGGGAACACGTTCAGCCGGTAAAACAGGTCCTGCCGGAACAGACCGGCCTTGATCAGCTCGGGCAGACTGCGATTCGTGGCAGCAATCACCCGTACATCCACCCGCAGGGACCGACTGCTCCCAAGCCGCTCAAATCCGCCCGTCTGCAGCACCCGCAGAAGCTTGACCTGCGTCTCCATTGGCATCTCGCCGACCTCGTCCAAGAACAGCGTCCCACCATCGGCTAGCTCAAAGCGCCCGATCTCTTTCGTCAAAGCACCGGTGTACGCCCCTTTCTCCCGGCCAAACAATTCGCTCTCCAACAGCGTCGCCGGAATCGCGGCGATGTTGGTTGTGACAAACGCGTTGGCAGACCTCCTGCTGATGCTGTGCATGTACTGCGCCAGCAGTTCCTTGCCGGTGCCGGTTTCCCCTTGAATCAGCACAGTGGAGTCCGTCCTGGCCACCTGCTCGGCCTGTCGCAGCACCTTCATCAGGGCATCGCTGCTGCCCACGATCGATGTCGGGCCCTGGCGTGCCTGCACTTCCTGGCGAAGGTACAGGTTTTCCTGCTGAAGCTGATCCTGCAGGCGTCTGAGCTCTTGAAGCGTCCGCTGCAGTTCCTCCTCGGTCCGCTTGCGTGCGGTGATATCGACGATCACGCCCATCAGGCATGGGGGCTCGCCGCTGGTGATGCGGTGTGCTCGCCCGCGGACGACAATGCAACGCGTGCTTCGATCAGGCAGCACGATGCGGCAGTCGGTGAGCAGGTCCCCACCCGTCTGCAATGCCAGCTGCAGCGCCCGGCGGAATGACGCGGCATCCTCGGAGTGGATCCTCTCGAACAGCTCCTCCTCTGTCAATTCTTGGTCGGACGCTAAACCAAAGATCTCCCGGGTCTTCCCAGTGACCCACAACTGACGCGTTGCAGGCTGCATGCTCCACAGGCCCACGTCAGCCGATTCCGTTGCCAGCTGCAGTCGCTCCTGGCTTTCGCACAGCACCTGCTGGGTGCGCCGCCGGGCCAACGTGTTGGCAAAGACACTGGCAACGAACTCAAGACGCCGCGTTTGCTCCTCCGACCAGCGATTGTCCTCTCTCATGGTGGCAAAGGTCAGACATCCCATCCAGCTTCCACCGATGGACAACGGAACGATTACCGTGGACCGCGTCTGGTATCGCTGGAATGCTTCTTTGTCGATGGCCGCTTCCGCCGGAAGATCATCCAACCGGTTCAGAACGATGCGATTGCCTTGTCGAAGTTGTTCGTAGATCCAGGGGAACGTGGCCTTGACGTCCAGACGCACATAGGTCGGCGGGACCGTATTCGCCTGGACCCAGTAGCTGCTGGAGAGAGGACTCGAGGCCGCTCTCTTCTGCCATGGCGGGCCATCGGCGGGCTGGTAGAGATGCGTGAGCAGCAGCACGTCCGGCCCTTCGTCCGAGAGTTGAAACAGGGCGGAGCGATCCAAGGCAAAGTGCTCGCACACGAGGCGTTGGGCGCCTTCGATGGCCGCGTCCACCTCAGCCGCGGGAACGTGGACAAACCGCGCCGAAATCTCCGCCAGCAGCCGCTCGTTCCGGAGCTGCTCCTCCAAGTCCCGTTTTCGTTTGCGTCGATCCAGCAGGCTGCCGAAGACCTGCGAAATGAGCTGCAATCTGCGCACAACCTCATCCGGCCAGCGAATCTCCTCGGTCTGGCTGGCAAAGCCCAGCACGCCGATGACCTGCTCGCCAAGCGTCAGCGGCAGCGACGCCATCGCCCGCGTCCCCACGCTGCGCAAGAACGCCTTATCCTGCTCGGCCTCCGCAGGAAGCTCATCTACATTTGAGAATAGGACGATTGCCCCCGCCGTTGAACGCTCGTGAATCCAGGGTACCGCCGGAGGTTGGGGAATGGCAGAAATTGGCAAGTCGCCGGAGACTGTCCATGAGTGGCTGGGGACGACTCGGCTCGGATCGTCCCACCATTGAACGAGAATCCCCTGATCCAGGCCAAGGAACTCGACGACCCGTCGGATTGCATCGACGATCTCTAAATCGAGTCGGTCGTCGGGCGAATCCAGAAAGCGGGCCAGAAGATCCGAAATCAGCGTCTCAAATTCGAGTCGCGCCGTAGATTCCGGGCGGACAATACTAACTATTGGTGATCCCAGCGGCATGTAACAACTCGGCTCAGAGTTGCCCCAATTGCATGAAGGGTCCACCATCATCTCGTGGTCAATGATGCTAGCGGGAGCCAAACCGGCCCACAACGGCAGTAATCTACGGAGCGACGTGATACCGTTGGCGCGCCGAGGCACCGTCGCGCCGGAACGGAGTCATTCATTTTCTGAACCTGGCTGCGATTGCTCCAACCGCACGCTGCTCAGGCACATACGCAAGAAGAAAGTGATTATTTGCCTGCTGGCATTCTGATTGCTCGTTATATATGAGCAGCCTCAGCTTGGCAGAAATGTCGAATGGCGGAAGGAGCCACTGACATGCCAACAAACCCACCCCGATGGCAAATCTTGGTCCTGTTGGTGAGCGTGCTTGTGGCGATCGCGAAGGGAGCCGAGGCTCCCCCGGTAGCGCCTGCGCCTCAGGCTGGCACGCAGAGCGACGGCAAGCCCTTTAAGCCCGAGGAACTGGAGGCGATCGTTGCCCCTATTGCACTCTACCCGGACTCGCTGCTGGCGCAGATCTTCATGGCCGCCACCTATCCCATTGAAATCGTACAGGCCGAACGCTGGGCCGCAGAAAACAAAACCCTGAAGGGCGATGCGCTTGCGGCAGAGCTCAACAAGAAAGACTGGGATCCGAGTGTTAAGTCCCTCATCGATTTCCCGCAGGTCCTGGAGATGATGAGCAAGCAGCTGGACTGGACCACCAAGCTCGGCGATGCGTTTATCGCCGACCAAGCGGCAGTTATGGCGGCCGTTCAGCGGCTGCGGGCCAAGGCCCAAGCCGAAGGAAATCTGAAGACTACTGCTGAGCAGAAGGTCACTGTCGAGCCGGCACCAGCCCAGACGGTTGTAGTGCAGGGAGCGCCTGCCCCACCCCCGCAGATCATCACCATCGAGTCTCCGAGCCCAGAGGTGGTTTACGTCCCCACGTATAACCCTACCGTCGTGTACGGAGCGTGGCCGTACCCGGCGTATCCACCTCCTCCGCCTTATTACCCGCCGGGATATGTGGCCAGCAATCTGGTCTCGTTCGGCGTAGGCGTGGCCGTTGGCGCTGCGTGGGGCCATGCCTGGGGTGGATGCGACTGGGGCCATGGCGACGTGGATATCGACGTCAACCGGAATGCCAACTTCAACCAGACCATCAACCGCCAAGCCTACGCCAACAATATCCAAAATCGCGCCACGAACATACAAGGCGGCAATCGCACCAACATACAAGGCGGCAACCGGAACACCTTCGTGCATGATCCGAGCCATCGTAAAGGCGTTTCCTATCGCGATCAGGCCAGTGCAGCGAAGGTAGGCCAATTACCGGCAAATACGGATGCCGCGAGAGCCCGCGACAGCTATCGCGGCCGCGCCGAAGCCGGCCGCCAGGATATCGCCCGCGGCGCCACACCTACGCAATTGCCTTCTAACCGTGATGGTGGCGTAAATCGCGGGGCCTCCGCGTCTCAACTGCCTGCCGACCGTGGGGGCAACATCAGCCGGGGAGCTTCGCCGTCCCAGTCACCCTCCGATCGTGGCAGTGCAAATCGCGGGGCTTCGCCCGCTCAACTGCCCTCCAATCGCGGGGGTGGCAGTCAACGTGGCGGCGCTTCGCCGTCCCAGTTGCCATCCAGCCGGGGCGGGGCTTTCGATGGCGCCGATCGTGGAGGGGCATCTGCTCGTGCCAGCAGCAGTCGAGGCCAGGCCAGCCGCAGCGCTGCTCCATCTCGCTCCTCCCCCAGCCGGGCTTCAAGCAGCTCTCGTGGCGGTGGTGGCAGCCGAGGTGGGGGTGGTCGCGGTGGTGGCCGACGCTAACGTGAGTTGCTTAACGCCCAGAGGCGGGAAGAAGCGGTCTTCACCGAGAGCATCGTTCAAAGGAAAGTCATATGAACACATCGCATAGGAAGCGGCTTCAAGATCCAATGGCCACCCTGGCGATCACGTGCCTCCTGGTCCTGCTCGTGCAAGGGTGCGCTCATGACCATGGCGTTGAACCGCAGTCATTCCAATCGCCTGATGATGCCGTGCAGGCACTCACCAATGCCTTTCGCGCCGACGATACAAATCAGTTGATGACCATCGTCGGCAGCGACGGCCGGGACATTGTCTCCTCCGGCGACGAGACGGCCGACAGACAGCGCCGCCAGAAGTTCCTCACCCTGTATGACCAGAAGCACTCCCTTGTGAATGACGGCCCCGATAAGGTGACCCTCGTGATCGGTAATTCCGATTGGCCCTTCCCTGTGCCCATGACCCGGGAGGCCAAGGGCTGGGTCTTCGATTCAGAGGCAGGCCGGGAAGAGATCCTCAATCGGCGTATCGGGGAAAACGAGCTATCGGCCATCCAAGTATGCAAAGCGATTGCCGATGCACAGCGAGAGTATGCCCTGCGAGACCCGGATGGCGATGGTGTGCATGAGTACGCACAGAAGTTCGCCAGCGACCCAGATAAACGCAACGGGCTCTATTGGCCGACGGCGCCCGGCGAGGAGCCCAGCCCGCTCGGCGCGCTGGCGGCCCACGCGGCGGCTGAAGGCTATGCCCGCAAGGAGCAGGGACCCACACCCTATCATGGATACTACTACCGCATCCTTCGTGCCCAGGGACCGCATGCCCCCAACGGCGAACTGAGCTATATGGTGAACGGCAAGATGATCCTTGGGTTTGCGGTCGTCGCCTACCCTGCGGATTACGACAACTCGGGGATTATGACGTTTATCATGGGCCCGGACGGCGTTGTCTATCAGAAGGACCTCGGCGAAAAGACCGCGGAAGTGGCCGGCACCATGCAAACCTTCGATCCGGACAAACGGTGGAGAACAGTGGAATAGCCTGGTGATCCTACGCGATCCAGCCTGGCCCAAGGGAAGGACCTGACCAATGGACTCGACTTATGTGTCAGCGATCGTGGAAATGCCTCTGTTCCGCGGTTTCACTGAGGCTGGCGCGCAGCGTCTGCTGGATCTGGGGGAGGTGAAGGAGCATGCTCCGGGCGAGCAACTCTGCGCCGAGGGCGATCCTGCCGACCGCGTCCTGCTGATCCTCACCGGTAAGCTGCGCGTCTACGTGGAACGAGCAGGATCGGACCTGGTCTTGGGCGATTTCGGGCCCGGCGCGATTCTCGGCGAGATCGCCGTCCTCTGCGGCATCCCGCGCGCAACCTCGGCGCGGGCCATCGAGCGCTCGGTTGTCCTCTGTTGGAGCGAGCAGGCATTCCACACCCTGATGTTCGGGGATGCGTTCCTGTCGCATCGCATCCTTCGCAACTCGCTTCGGTTCCTGATTGACCATGAGAAGTCCCTGATTGAATCGCTCGTACAAGAGCGCGTTGCCGATCAGGCGATCTGACCATGATGCGTCTGGCTGCGGTCCCGATCCGGAACGCGATTTCGTCGGCGCATCGATTAGCCGTCGCGCGAATGAGCCTGGCCCAAGTATGCGGACACCTTCTACATGGATTCAAGACATTGCCAGGCATGGGGATGTGATCAAGCGAGATGGCGATTGGCCAGGTGGTACCCGGATTGCACAGAAGACACAGCGAGCAGCCATCGCGGCGCTCTCGGGGTAGCGACGGGCGGGCGAAAGCGGCGCGGGCAGGAGGCGATTGAACATGAATATGGCATGTTCTGCGAAGTATGGCAGGGCTCTTGAATGGATCCGGCGGCTCGCAGCGGCGTTCCGGGTTCCGGTGCTTATCGCAGGGCTTGCCATGCCGCTGGCGGCGTGTAACAAGGAGAAGGTCGAGCAGGCCCAAGCGCCCGCCCCGCCGACGGTGATTGTCGCCAAATCCGAACAGCGCGATGTCGTTCCCTACGAAATCCGTACCGGAAGCCTCAGTGCCAATCAGTACGTCAAGATCCTCCCGCGCGTCAGTGGCTTCATCGAGACGATCAACTTCTCGCCGGGTGCGTTTGTCGATGTCGGCACCGTTCTGTTCACGCTCGACAGCAAACCGTTCAAGGCCAAGCTCCTGCAGGAAGAGGCGAACCAGAAGATGCGTGAGGCGAACCTCAAGCATGCGCAAGATGAGCTGGAACGCCAGGAGCAGATGTTCAAGGAAGGCGCCAGCAGCACCAAAGAACTGGCCGACGCCCGCAACGCCCAGGCGTCGGCGGCCGCAGCCGTGGAAGCCGCCAAGGCGGCGGTCCTGACCGCTCACATCAACCTGGACTACTGCACGATTACTTCGCCGATCAAGGGGAAGGTGGATACCAAGGCGGTCGATATTGGGGACCTGGTTGGCCCGCCATCGCAAAAGCCGCTGACGACCGTCGCAGAGCTCTCCCCGATCATCGTAAACTTCACCCTTCCCGAAAACCTGATCGTCCAGAAATTGAAGGAACAACCGGTGAGCCCCAGCAGAAAGACTGCCATTCCGGTGAAGCTGTCCATCGGCACTGAGAACGATTTCCGCTACGACGCCACCCTCGACTTCGTCTCCAACACCCTCGACCAGGCAACCGGAACCGTCGCTGTACAGGCCACCGCGAAGAACGAAGACTACAAGCTCTATCCCGGCCTCTTCGTCCGCGTGAAGGTTGACATGACGCCATTCAAGAACGCCATCCTCGTTCGCGAGGATGCCGTCGGTCGAGATATCGGCGGCGACTTCATCTGGATCGTCAAGCCCGACAACACCGCGGAGAAACGTTACCTGAAGCTGGGAACCCTCGTAAACAACCAGCGCGTGGTCCTGTCGGGTCTTGCCGCCAATGAAACGTACGTAGCACAAGGCATGCAGCGGGTTCGTGACCGGGCCAAGCTGGCCCCGAAAGCAGCCGAACAGGAGGTGGCCTCTACCCAACCGGCCCGCTGAGAGAGGCGTTCGCATCGCATGTAGCTCGCATCGCGTGTCGAGGGACTGAAACGAGATTCTTGCCAGAGGCCCGAGGCCTATGTTCACGCGCATATTCATCGAACGGCCGATCCTCTCATCGGTGATCTCCCTCTTCCTGGCCATCATCGGCGCCTTGATGATCCCGATGTTGCCGGTTGAGAAGCTCCCGGACATCACCCCCCCGATGGTGCAGGTGACGGCGACGTACCCCGGGGCCTCGGCTGACGTGCTCGTTCAGACGGTCATTTCGCCGATTGAGCAGCAGATCAACGGCGTGGACAACATGATCTACATCTACTCCCGCGCCGGCAGCGACGGGACATGCGTGATCAAGGTGTCCTTTGAGGTGGGGACCGATCCGGACATGGCGACGGTGAACGTGCAGAACCGCGTGCAGCGGGCCATGGCCCAGCTGCCCGAGGAAGTGCAGCGCCAAGGCGTCATCGTCAAGAAGGCCTCCAGCTCCTTCGTCACCGTCGTCTCCCTCCAGGGCGATCAGGGGCAATACGACAGTACCTTCCTCTCCAACTTCGCCAAGACCCGTGTCCGCGATGAGTTGGCCCGCATTCCCGGCGTCGGCGATACGAATATCCCCGGCGAACTGGCCTTCTCCATGCGCATCTGGCTGGACCCGGACCAGTTGGAGGTTCGCGGACTCAGCAGCCAGGATGTGATCAACGCCATTAAGGAGCAGAACGTGCAGGTGGCGGCCGGGCGTATCGGCGCAGCACCCAGCTCCGCCGACCAACCATTTGCTCTAACGATCACCACGCTGGGCCGGCTGGCCAGCGTCGAGCAGTTCCGCGACATCATCATCCGCGCCGGGCAGAACGGGGCCATGCTGCGGCTGGGGGACATTGCCCGGGTGGAAATGGGAGCGGAGAACTATGAGGGGTTCAGCCGGGTCAATGGCAAGCCTGCCGCGATCATCATGTGCTATCAGGCACCGGGAGCCAATGCTGTGCAGATCGCCAACGACACCCGCCGCATCATGAAGGAGCTGTCCAAGAGTTTCCCGGTCGGCCTGGAATACAAAGTCGTGTTCGATTCCTCGGAGTTCGTCAAGGTGTCCCTGGAAGAAGTGTTGCACACCCTGTTCGAAGCATTCGTGTTGGTGATGCTCTGCGTGTTTATCTTCCTCCAGGACTGGCGGGCGACGCTGATCCCGGCAGCCGCCATTCCCGTCTCGATCCTGGCGACGTTCTTTGTCATGTACATCATGGGGTTCACGATCAACACCCTGAGCCTGTTTGGCATGGTGCTGGCCATCGGTATTGTGGTCGATGATGCCGTGATCGTGGTGGAGAACGTAGCGCATCACCTGGAGCATGGGGCCAAATCAGCAAAGGAGGCGACCTTCCTGGCGATGGAAGAAGTCAGCGGCCCGGTGATCGCCACCACGCTCGTGCTAATGTCGGTGTTTGTGCCCACCGCCCTGCTTCCGGGGATTACCGGACAGCTCTACCGGCAGTTTGCCATCACCATTGCCATCTCGGTGGGCTTCTCGGCTATCACCGCCTTGACGACCTCGCCGGCACTGGCCGCGATCCTGATGAAGGCGCCGACCAAAAGGAAGAACGTGCTGTTCCGCGCCTTCAATCACGCGTTTGATGGGCTGACCTCAGGTTATAGGTGGGCGGTTCGAATCCTGGTTGGACACGTCATCTTCACGCTGATCGGGTTGGCCGTTGTATTCAGCACGTTCACCTTCCTCCTCCAAAGGATTCCCACCGGCTTCATCCCCGACGAGGATGAAGGCTACTTCTTCGCACAAGTACAGCTTCCGCCGGCTGCTTCCCTCGCCCGCACCGATGCAGCACTCACGCAGATGGACAAGGCCCTGATGAAGTTGGATGGCGTCGAAGATGTCATCACCATGGGCGGCTTCTCGCTGTTGGACAGCGCCAACGTCAACAACATCGGCAGCTACATCGTCATGCTCAAGCATTGGAAGGACCGGAAGGAGGTCACCCGCAGCATCGAAGCCATCATCGCCAATGCCCGCAGCACCCTGGCAGCTTTCCCGGAGGCAACCACTTTCCCCTTCCGCCCCCCGGCCATTACCGGCCTGGGCAATGCCTCGGGCCTCTCCTACCAGATGCTCGACCAGGCCTCCGTCGGACCCAAAGTGATGGCTGAAGCCAAAATGGATCTCCTGCGGGCGTACCCCGAGCAGCCAGCGCTTCTCGCCCTGACCACCACGGACCAAGGCTACATTCCGTCGATCTACGTAAGCGTGGACCGCGAGAAGGTCAAACAAATGGGCCTTTCCATGTCGGCCGTCAACACCGCCCTCCAGGCCAGCCTCGCCGGTGCCTACGTCAATGACTTCAACATGTTCGATCGTCCCTGGAAGGTCTATACGCTTGCCGAACCTCGTTTTCGGCGCACGGCCCAGGACATCGGCCGGCTGTGGGTGACTTCGCCGGAGGGTAACCGCATTCCCCTTGCGACCATTGCGGAAATTCGCGATTCGCTAGCCCCCTTGGCGATGGAGCGGTTCAACCTTTATCCGACCATTAGCTTCACTGCGATTCCGCGGCCGGGGTATTCGACAGGGCAAGGCGTAGAAGCGATGAAGGCGATGTCGAGCCATCTGCCCGACGGGATCGCCTATGCGTGGACGAACATGACTTACCAAGAGATCAAGGCCGGCAACATGGCGCCGATCGTGTTCGCCTTGGCGTTCCTGTTCGTGTTCCTGATCCTCTCGGCCCAGTATGAGAGCTGGACGACCCCGATCGCCGTGCTGCTCTCGGTCCCGGCCGGCCAGGCCGGGGCATTGCTGCTGACTTGGCTGCGCGGGTTCGACAACAACATTTACACGCAGATTGGGCTGGTCATGCTGATCGGAATGGTGGCCAAGTCCGCCATCCTGATGGTCGAGTTCTGTGTTACGGAACGCGCCTCCGGCAAGAGCGTCGTGGACGCCGCCGTCAGCGGTGCCGGCCACCGCTTCCGCGCCCTGGTGATGACCGAATTGTGCATGGCCCTGGGCGTGCTGCCGCTGGTGGTGGCAACCGGTGCCGGCGCCAACAGCCGCCACTCCATGGGAACCATCATCTTCGCCGGCATGATCACCGGCGTCACCTTCGACGTGCTGTTCATGCCCATGCTTTACGGCCTGATCGCTCGCATTTCCCGGCCGCCCAAGCCGCAGCCTGTGGTAGAAACGGAATTGGCGCCAGCATCGCACTGATTGCGCATTGTCGCTCGACGACGGTACTGGAAAGGTCACAATATGAGCACCATCTCAATCGAAAACGTCGCCAAATCCCTCGGCAGTCTGCCTGCGGCCGCGTTTGAGTACCTTCTGGATGCAGTCCAACGCAGCATCCTCTTCTGCGATGTCCTGCGACAACGCGGCGACAATTACCTGAAGCACCAAGAACGCGGGCAACCCCCGGTTCTTGAGTTCGACTACGAAACGATCATTGATGGCCGCACCCTCGAACGTCCCGTCAACTACGCGTTGCTCCAGATCACCCCAGACCCGGATGTTCCCACCGATCCGACCAAGCGGCCATACGTCGTCGTCGATCCCCGCGCCGGCCATGGCCCCGGCATTGGCGGCTCCAAGTACGAATCTCAGGTCGGCGTCGCTCTCCGCGCCGGCCACCCCGTCTATTTTGTCACTTTCTTCCCCAAACCTGAGCCCGGCCAGAAACTCGCCGACGTCGCCGCCGCGGAAGCCCTCTTTATCGAGGAGGTCGCCCGACGGCATCCCGAGGCGCAGGGCAAACCCTGCGTCATCGGCAACTGCCAAGCCGGATGGGCCGTCGCCGGACTCGCCGCCTTACACCCCGACATCATGGGCCCCGTTATCCTCACGGGCGCGCCTCTGTCGTACTGGAGCGGCGCGTCCGGCCAAAACCCCATGCGCTATTCCGGCGGAATGCTGGGGGGCAAGTGGTTAGAGTCCATGACCTGCGACCTGGGCAACGGTCTCTTCGATGGTGCTCACCTGGTCTCCAATTTTGAAAATCTCGACCCCGCCAACACCTTCTGGAAGAAGTACTACAACCTCTATTCCAAGATCGACACCGAGCCGCCCCGTTTCCTCGGATTCGAGACGTGGTGGGGAGGCTATTTCCTCATGAATCGCGAGGAGATCGACGCGATCGTCTCCGAACTGTTCATCGGGAACAAGCTTGCACGTCAGCAGATCATGACACCCCAGGGAACCCCCCTGGATCTCCGCAACATCCGCTCCCCTATCGTCGTCTTCGCCTCCTGGGGCGACAACATCACACCACCCCAGCAAGCCCTGAACTGGATCGAGGATGTCTATGGCGACGAGCAGGGGATCATCGCCAACGATCAGGTCATCGTCTACCTCCTCCATGAGGATGTGGGCCACCTGGGCATCTTTGTCTCCGGACGCGTGGCCACCAAGGAGCACAGTGAACTCATCGGAACCCTCGAGATGATGGACTCCCTCCCGGCGGGCCTGTACGAGATGATCATCGAGCGAAAGGGCGCCTCGGCAAAACGCGCCGACCTGGAGCCCGGCCAGTATCTCGTGCGATTCGAAGCTCGCAAGATGGATGATATCCGCGCCCTCGACGATACCCGCAAGGAGGAGGAGTCCTTCCAGACCGTGGATGCCGTCTCCCAACTCAACGATCGGCTGTACAAGACATTTGTGAGCCCTTGGGTACAGGCCATGACGACACCCCAATCGGCCGAGCTTCTCCGCCGCCTTCATCCCCTGCGTCTTCAGCACACCTGTTTCTCCTGCAGGAATCCCGCCATGGTGGCGCTGCCTCCTCTGGCTGAATGGGTGCGGCAAACCCGCCGCCCCGTCGCAGCGGGCAATCCTTTCCTGGCTATGGAGAAGATGGCCTCGGCAGCAATCGTGGCCGCTTGGGACACGTTCCGCGACGTGCGCGACACTTGGAGCGAAGGCATTTTCCAACTCGCCTATGGCCCCACCGGGCTCGGGGCCATCTTCCCACCCAAACCCTGGACACGCCCTGGGGCCACCATGCGCGAACTACCCGCGCCGATTGCGCCCGATGCATACACCGCCGGCGGC
>JBLNDH010000060.1:0-9923 GCA_050261455.1 Bacillota bacterium | reverse complement strand
ATGAAGGTATCGGGCAAGCAGCTTGAGCTGCGGCAGGAGCGATACCGGGTGTTGGTGGTCCCGCCGGTGGAAGTGATTCCGTACGCGACGCTGGCCAAGGTCAAGGAATTCTTCGATCGCGGCGGCGTGGTGATTGGACATGGATTCCTGCCGAGTAGGTCGGCCACGGAGGGCAAGGCGTCGGCGGAGATCGTGGCATTGCGCGAAGCCATTTGGGGGCAATCGCCGCGAGAGGGGCTGTCCGTCTGCCGCACCAATGCGAAAGGCGGCCGGTCGTATCTGCTGCCGGAAAAGCCTACGCCCGAGCAGTTGCAGCAGGTGCTGGCGGTCGATGCCAATGTCCATGCGACGCTCGAGGTGGTCGATGGGCGGACCGACAACTGGGTGCATGTGCTGCATCGGGTGAAAGATGGCCGGGATGTCTTCTTTGTCTGCAATCAGAATCACACCGGCGAGGCTCGCCAATTCAAGTTCCGCGCCACCGCCAGTGGTGAGCCGGAGTGTTGGGATGCGATGCGAGGGCAGGTGACGAGCCTTCCTTACAAGCGGATCAATTCGACGATGGTCGAGTTTGAGCTGACGATGCAGCCCAATGAGAGCGCATTGATCGTTTTTCAGCCGAGGAAGATGGCTCGACCGGTGTCCCTGGCCAGCGATTCTGCCGCGGCCCAGGAGATCGCCATCACGCGCGATCCCGTCACCGGCCCGCGTGAGCAGCTTCGCCCTAAGCTCAAGGAAGGCAGCCTCTCCCTGGATAACATGTCCTGGGTATGGTTTGCCGAGGGGCAGACCACGCCGGTGGTTGAGCCTGGCACGCGGTATTTCCGCTACAAGTTGAATGTGCCAACGGATCGGAAGATCGCCAAGTCGCAGGCGATGATCGCTGCCGACAACGGTTTTGCGTTCTACGTGAATGAGAAGAAGGTGGCCGAGGGTGGCAGTTGGCAGCAGGCGGTGGAAGCGGATTTGACGCAAGCCCTGACGGCCGGTGCGAACATTCTGGCGATTGCCGCCACCAACGGCGGCGCTGGGCCCAACCCCGCGGGGCTCATCGGCATCATCAAGATCGAATTTGAGCAAGGCGACCCGATGATCATCCGCATCGATCCCTCGTGGAAGGCCGCCAAGAATGAACAGACCGGTTGGATGGGCAAGGCGTTCGATGAAGCGGCATGGACCCCGGCCAAAGAGGTGGCCAAGAATGGCGAGGCGCCCTGGGGTATGCTTGGGACGAAGATGACGCTCAGCCCGGTCAAGCCGGATCCCTTCACCGGCCGCTGCACGATCCCGGCGGACCTGAAGCTCAGCGATTACCGTGTGTATCTGGAAATGAGTGAGCTGCCGGATACCGCCGCCTCGGTCACGGTGAATGGCACCTACGCCGGCGGCGTAATCGGCCAGCCCTGCCGCGTCGAAGTCACCGGCCTGCTCAAGCCCGGCGGAAACGTGATCGAAATCCTCCCCCTGGCCCCGCAATCGACGCGGCTGGTGTTCTATCGCAGGTAGAGCTTGGAATCGCAGTGAAGAGAACGATGAAGGCAGAATGATGAACGATGAACACCGATCTTGTTCATCGTTCATCATTCATAGTTTATCGTTTAGTGCTAAGGAGTCAGGCGAATGCTTACATCCCGTGAACGCGTCTTGGCCGCCTTGAATCACCGCCAGCCGGATCGGGTGCCGATCGATTTGGGCGGCAACCAGACCGGCATCCACAAATTCGCCTATCAGAAACTGCTCGATCTGCTGGGCCTGAAAGAAGACCTGGTCATCATGGACCTGGTCCAGCAATTGGCCAAGCCGTCCGAAGCTGTCCTCCAGCGCCTTCATGTCGATACCCGCTACGTCTCCGCCCAAGGCCCCGCCAGCTTCAAGGGCCAAGTAATTCAGCGGCATCGCGACGGCCGGCTTTGGAACGATTTCACCGACGAGTTCGGCGTGACCTGGTCGATGCCGGAGGATCATCCGTACTACTACGACATCTCCTACTCCCCCCTGGCTGGGCTGTCGCTGGAGCAGATCCGCGAGTATCCCTTCCCAAAAGGCGATGATCCCACACGATTCACCGGCTTGCGCGATCGTGCCCTTCAGCTCAAGCGTGAAACGCCGTATGCCGTCGTCAGCGGCATCTCCGGCGTCGTCTATGAAATCTGCTGGTACATGCGCGGCCTGGAGAATCTTTTCACCGACATGATGGAGCAGCCGGCGGTTCTCGAAACCCTCCTCGATCGTACCCTGCAATTCTGGCTCGACTGGTTCCGCCTCTTCCTCGACGAGGTGGCCGACGTCGTGGATGTGATCATGATCGGCGATGACCTGACCGGCCAAGCCGGCCCCCTTTTCTCCCCAACCATCTATCGCTCCATCATCAAGCCCCGCCAGAAGAAGCTCGTGCAATACATCAAGTCCCGCACCAAGGCCAAGATCTGGTACCACAGTTGTGGCTCGATCATCCCGTACATCCCCGACCTGCTCGACAACGGCATCGACATCCTCAACCCCGTCCAACTCTCTGCCGCCGGCATGGACCCCGCGCAACTGAAATCCCGCTTCGGCGACCAACTCTCCTTCTGGGGCGGCGGCATCGATTCGCAGCGTGTCCTCCCCCGTGCCACCCCCGCAGAAATCCGCCAACACGTCCGCCGAAACCTCGACCTTTTCAAACCCTCCGGCGGCTACGTCTTCAACAACGTCCACAACATCCAAGCCGACGTCCCCCCCGAAAACATCCTCGCCATGTTCGACGCGGCTTACGAATACGGTGCCTATTGCAAGTAGCTGGCGTGCCTTATTCACCACGGAGCTCACGGAGACAATAAAGCAGGGTGCTGAGGCCGGAACATGGGACGCTACAGGCTTGCTTTGCCGTTTGCATTTGCCATCGTGGCCGCGTGCGTGATATTGGCAGCATGGCATTGGTCTGGTCGGCATGTGCGGGTCACGGTCAATCGGCGATACGCGTTTCCCAAAGTTGATCCGCTGTATGCGGCCATTGATGACGGAGCGAGCGCAGAAGCAATCCGGAAGTTCCTCGAAGGGCGACCTGGCCTTATCAAGTCGTACCGGTTTCTGAATGGCGAATCTCTGGTCTTTCTGGCGGTCCAGCGGAAGCGGTCGGATCTGGTCGAGCTCTTCGTGCAAATGGGAGCGGATGTGAATAGCCATCTCAACCGAAAAGGCGAACCAAAAGGGCCAACGCCTTTACACGAAGCAGTGGCTATGAGGGACAAGGATATGGTAAGGCTCCTGCTTCAGCTTGGGGCCGACGCAAACGCCGAGGACAACTCCGGGCAGACGCCGTTAGAGTTCGCTGTTCAATTGGGAGATGGGCAACTCGTGAAGCTCTTGAAAACGGTACCAAAGCGAGTCGAAGACTAGTCCGTAGGCTCCGCTTCAGTCAGCAGGCTCCGTTTCAGCGGACCGGTTATTCTGAAGACACAAAAGACACGGAGAAAGCCCAACCTAATCCTCTGTGTCCTCGGTGTCCTCTGTGGCTGACTCACTTCTCTCCTTGGCGTCTCTCGGCGCTCTTGGCGGTTCTCTTAATTCCAGTAAAGTAGGCATGTCGAATCGCATCCCACGGCCAACAGCCCGGAGACAGCCATGGACCCATGCGTATCCTATTCCTTCATTCTGATGCTCATTGGCGTCGTGGTTGCGTTGACCGCAAGCCGTTTTATCAAGCACAGAATCCCTCCGAACCGTGTCATCGGAATCCGCGTTCCCAAGACCTGCGACGATCCGGCGATCTGGTACAAGCTGCATGAATTATTGGGCTATGATCTCCTGGTGATAAGCGTAGCGATGATTCTTGTGGGGATTGCGATCCTCATTTGGCACAGGCATTGGTCGCTCGATACTGTCCAAGTGTTGTTCCTGGTTACTTTCTTTCCCCCTGTGTTGATGGCCGTCATACGCAGTCTGTGGAGACTGCGAAAGCTGTAGTAAAGCAGGGTGTGCTGGACTGCGGCTCCTGTGACTAACTCGCTTCTCCCCTTGGCGGTTCTCTGATATCCAACCACTTTCCCCGCAATAATCAGCTGCTATAATCGACTGCCATTCCGTCGGCACATCGTTGGGGGGACGCCGGCTATTGACGGGAGCGGATATGAGCGGATTGGCCCCAGCGGGAACGGATACGCAGGCTGGATTGCCTGCAACGATCGACTTGCAGGATCGGGCGGTGCATTCCACTCGGCGATACGACATCGACTGGCTGCGCGTGTTGACGATTGCGGGGGTCTTCTTCTTTCATAATGCGCGGTTCTTCGACCCTATGCCATGGCATGTGAAGAATCCCGAGAAGACGGTGGCGGCATTGGTCTTTGTCGGGCTGCTGGATTGCTTCCAGATGCCGCTGATGATGCTGGTGGCAGGAGCGGGGTCGTGGTTCGCCCTGCGATCGAAGACTGGCGGGCGGTATCTGTGGGATCGCGTCCTGCGGCTGGTGATTCCGCTTTATACAGTTGGCCTGCTGATCCTCATTCCGCCGCAGTATTACTGGGAACTGGTGACCAACAAGGGTTTCGCCGGGTCGTTCTGGCAATCGCTCCCCAAGTTTGCCGATACCTTCAACTTCTCGCCAAGTCTTGGGTTCCTCAGCTTTTGGCCCGGCCATCTCTGGTTCCTGCGTGATTTGTTCCTCATTTCGCTGCTGACCTTGCCGGTACTGCTTGTCCTGCGATCGAAGCCCGGCCGGTGGATGCTTGAGCGATTGGCGGCCGCGTGCGACAGGCCCGGCGGAGTCTTTTTCTTCGTGATTCCCCTGGCCCTGCTGCAATTGGCCACGCGAATGACCTGGCCGGGCGGGCATCCCCTCATTCAGTTCTTCTACCTGATGACGTTCTTCCTGATCGGCTACTGCCTGATGGCCAGCGATCGCTTCACCCGCACGCTCCAGCGCCATGCACTGGCCTGCCTGGCATTGGGCATTCTCTGTTTCCTGTCGATGGCGTATTGGGTGCTCGGATTGGGTTTCAATCCGTGGGAAATGAAGCGGTTCTCCGGCATCGAGGCGGGGTTTACCATTCTCCAATCCCTCAACACCTGGATGTGGATTGCTGCTTTCCTGGGCCTGGCCGGCCGATACCTGAATTTCAATAACAAGGTGCTGGCCTATGCCAATGAAGCGGTGCTGCCGTTCTATGCCCTTCACCAGACGATCATTCTCGCCATTGGCTGGTTTGTCGTGCCGTGGCCCCTGGGGATGGCTACGAAGTACCTGATCATTAGCAGCAGTTCCTTGCTGGCCATCATGGCGGCCTATGAACTGCTGGTTCGGCGCCTCAACTTCGTTCGTTTCCTCTTCGGCATGCGATTGATCTCGCGGCGGCCGGCGGGGGTTGTCCAGATGGGCCAGGGGAAGGAGCGGTGCGGACACGTCGGGGACTGAGCGGCGGACCAGCCTGGATACACCAGGAACCTTCCGGAGACCACGGGGGGCACACGGCGGGCACACCGGGAGCCACCGGGGCGTAATGCGTAAGAACGTAATGCGTAAGGAGTTGCTGGGTTTCGAAGGGGCGAAACGGCGAATGGGCGACGGGGCGAGGAGAAGGTGACGGAGTATCGGAGTGGGCGCGCAGGGAGGGTATGGGCAAAGGTGGGAAGAAACAGGGATAGGACGAGCCCAATGCGCATAGTACCGCCTCCCTATACACGGGGGTGTTGCGCGAAAGAGGGGGTTATGGCGCAACGGATTTTTTGGGAGGTGGGGTATTTCCTGGGAAAATCGAGAAAAGGCTTTTGGATTTTCCACAAAAGCGCAACGGTGAAGTGGTGGGCGGAGCCCACGTGACAACACTGGCGGGCAAGCCGCCAGTGGCACCCGGCGTGATGCCAAGCTCCTCGCAGCCGTTCGCGGACTCTACGCCTTTGGCAGAGGTGGCCTGTGATTTCGAGAAAGTAACAAGCGAACCAGCAGCATCAGGGGCAGGAGCATAATGGCCGATGGCTCTGGAATGCCAATGGGTGTCAAGAGCACAGGGGCATTGTGGTAGATCTCCGGGCCGGGGGGGTCATAGGTGCCAAAGGCTAGGATCTGCCCCAGATCGTTGATGTCGGTGGCCCACTCGATTGTCCATCCCGTTGTGCCCGTGGCGAGGCGTGTGTTGAGATCGACGACCTTGCCACTACCCGGCCAGATAAACCCCCGGGCAGTATTCGTACTGCCAACGACGTGGCCAGAATTGTTGATGGCGCGTGCCCGGTCATATCCAAAGGATCTGTAGGAGCCAGTAGAATCGTTTGGGCTTGTGGGAGTCCACAGGAAAGTCTGAACCTTCTCGCCGACAAACTGCCCGATGATCTGCCCGGAGTCATTAATTCCCACGCCTGCGCTCTGAGTGTAGTCTCCATAATCCCCGAGTTCGACGAACGTGCCGGACGTGGCGTTTGGGGTTACCGGGGACCAGAGACAGGCTTTGTACGCTCGCTGACCGGTGATCTGGCCCCGGTTATTCATGGCAGCTCCCCACGTCAGACGGTAGGGCTCTCCAGGCAGATTGGCAATCTCGTGCAAGGAACCGGTGCTGCCATTCGGCGTATCGGGGTCCCAGATCTGAACGCTGCTGGGGGCGCTACGGGTGATGGCGAACTGGCCGCGGTCGTTGATGCCCCAAGGAATATCATCGGACTCACTTCCTTGACGCGGGAGAATGCTCACCATAGAGCCCGTTGAGGCATTAGGGCTGGTGGGGTTCCAGAGATAGGCGGATCGCGTTCCATCGATCGCGATGGTTTGGCCGACGATCTGGCCCCGGTTGTTCAATCCAGTGACGACGACTCGTCGTACTTGGCCACCATCCAGATCCCCGAGATCAACGAGGGTGCCTTGCGTGCCATTGGACACGGTGGGCGTCCAGAGAAAGGCACGCTGCACTTCAGCCGTGTGACCCACAATCTGGCCATAGTTGTTGATAGCCCATGGAACGAGTTGCTCATTGTCCCCAGGGAGTCGGAGCGTAAACAGTGGAGTGACGGTGTACCTGGGAAGCTCAGCCGAGGCCGGCCTCACGATGCCAAGCATTGCTGCAAGAATTGCGGTAGTCGCCCAGCCAATCCAGCTACGCCCCATTGTGCACCTCGCCCAGAAATACGCCTTTGGCAAATATACCTCAGCAATTGTTGGAATCCACTAAATAAGCGCACTAAACAACAGAAGGGGTCCGGCGCGCCAGGTTGGATGGCAAATCGATGTGCGTCACCTTTTCCGCTGCCTGCGGGGGCAGACGCTCGGGCGGGGAAATCCGGGTCATCGCTACGCTCTGAGCCCGGCGTGGAAGAGCGCGTTGCGGGAAGGGGCGCAGCCCCGAGGGGCGCCGTCCCGAGGGCGAAGCGGGGTGACGGAGTAACGGAGTGGGGGAGCACAAGGGACAGAAGGAGGACATCCGACCTTAACGCTCGGCTTCTTGATAAGGTCGGATGTCCCTCTTTCGATGCCCGACAAACGTGGTGTGCGGAAGCACACCCTACTTTACTTTGCTTATTTCTTCTGGGGCTTCTGCCAGGTCTGCGGCCCGGCATAGCGGGGGTTTTGGTAATAGGGGTCCCGGGTCACCCAGCGTTCCAGCATGCCGTAGTGGCCGTCGGCGAAGATCACGTTGCCTTGCCCAATCCAGGGCCGGGCAACGCTGACCTGATCGTCTGGATACTCGGTATACTCGTGTGGCTGGTCATGGCGGATGGAGAGCAGGTGAATCACGGTGCCGCCTTGAGGCGGGAACCTTACGAGGCTGTCTGCTCGCCAGGCCCCATCGAAAATCAGGTCGCTGTTGATCTCCCCCAGCAGCAGCTTGTGGCTGGGCTGCACCACTTTGAGCAGATTGCACGGCGGCTTGTCAAACCAATGCATGCTTTGCCCTTCGGGCCTCCAATCCACCCATCCGGTCCCGGCGATGAGCTGGTTGACCGCGTAGCTGTACGGATAGGCCCCGGGCCGCGGGACAATCCCCGAGGGGCATTGCAGAGCCTTGGTGCTCTTGCCCAGGTAGGGCAGGATGCGGCTTTGGCTCAGGTCGCGGTCCTTCTGCCAGTGAATCCAGTCCTCCTGCAGCGGGTAATCAGCGTTGGCCGAGAAGGGCAGCCAGCCGCGGTTCTCCTGGGTGTACATCAGGAACGCCGTGCCGAGTTGACGCATGTTCGAGGCGCAGGCGATGCGATCGGCTGAGCGTTTGGCCAGCTTCAAGGCCGGGAGCAGGACTGCGATCAGCACGGCGATGATGGCGATCACCGTCAGCAGTTCCACCAGGGTAAAGCCTTTTCGTCGTTTCATGATGGGCCTCTCGATTCCACCCAGGGTTCCTTTTCGATGTGCACCCAACCGGGGACCTGGCATCGGATCTGCTTCTGTCCCAGCAAACACCCGCATTCAGTCTACCGTAATCCCGCCCGGTAGCCAAGACATTTACCGCAGCTCTGTGTAAAATCGTACCCAGCGACCCGGGGGAGCGGAGGATGCGGGGATCCGGGGCTTCGCTACGCTCAGCACCCGGCGTGGAAGAGAGGAACGGGGTGAGTGGCTGCGATCGGGAGGACAAACACACGAAGCATCGGGGGTCGGCTGCAGAGATCGCGAAGGCGACGCGAAGAAGACAAGCTAAATGAGTCCAAGCAAAAGCGAAAAGGGTAACACGGAGGGGTCCCAGGGATAAATCCCTGGGCTTGGATGCAGTCGAGCACTTTCGGTCTTCGGAGGATTTATTTAGAGCAGTTCTCGGTTGAGTGTACAACTGGCTCTGAACCCTCACCCCGGCCCTGGCCCGGAGTACCGGGCGAGGGGGAAGGAGAAGAAGGGACGAAGGCACGTAGGCACGAAGGGAGGGGGAGGGGTGGAGGGGATGGTACGGTTGCGTAAGAAGCTTCGCACGCGGAGAGGAAACGAAGGGATGAGGGCACAGATGGGGGAGTAGCGAACCTGCGGCGGAGAGACGTAACCGGACACAGAGATCCTTCGCTGCGCTCGGGATGACAGGTGCCTTCACAAATCAGGGACTTGCGCTCTATATGCGGTCCTTCAAAAGCGTGTAAAGCAGAGCTTACGATACTACATATCATCGCAGGCGAGCTTGCAGGGGTGGCCGTCGCCGTGCTCTACCTGGATGGTGGCATGGCCGATACGGAAACGGCGATGTAGTTCTTCGGCGGCATGTGCCAGCAGGCTGTCGCTGGCCGGGGCATCGGGTTTGATCAGATGCACCGTGAGCGCCGTTTCGGTTGTGCTCATGCCCCAAATGTGCAGGTCGTGGACCTCGGTGACGCCGGGAACACTGGCCAAATACTCACGCACCGCCGCCGGGTCGATCCCGCGAGGCACGGCGTCCATTGCCAAGTTCAGCGACTTGCAGAGCAAGTCCCACGTTCCGATGGTGATGGCCGCCACGATGACGAGACTGACCGTTGGATCGAGCCACAACCAGCCGGACTTGGCGATAATCCCACCGGCCACCAGTACGCCCAGGGAGACGGCGGCATCCGCCGCCATGTGCAGGAATGCTCCCTCGATGTTCACGTCGTGTTTGCGGCCAGCCATGAACAGCAAAGCGGTGCCGCCATTGACGAGGATGCCAATGCCCGCGACGAGCATGACTGTGAGGCCGGCAACGGGGGCGGGATGAGCGAACCGCTGGATGGCTTCCCATGCGATTGCGCCCACGGCCAGCAGAAGGATGATGGCGTTGGCCAGCGCGGCAAGGATCGAGGACCGGCGCAGGCCATAGGTTCGCCGGGCGGTGGGCTTCGTCTGGGAGAGCCAGAACGCGCCCCATGCCAGCAGGAGCCCCAAGACATCGCTGAGATTGTGCCCGGCGTCGGCCAGCAGGGCGATCGAGTCAGACAGCGGGCCGAAGAAGACCTCAACGATGATGAATGCAACGTTCAGCGCTGTGCCGAGGGCAAACGCGGTGTTGTAGTTGGCTGGGCCGTGG
>JBLNDH010000059.1:0-15578 GCA_050261455.1 Bacillota bacterium | reverse complement strand
GGGAAGGCGGCAGGTCATGGCGCCGCTCGGCGAGGATGGCGACGGCCCGCTTCATGAGGCGGATGGCGTTGGTGGTGGCGGCTTCGAGGTTGTGGAGGATTTCTTTGAGCAAATCAGCCTTGGCTGGCGCCGCTTGCCCCTGGACAACGGGGTGGGCGCGCCAGCAATCGTAATCGGTAACCAGGGCCACGAGGCAATAGGCAATCTCGGCCTCGCGGGCGAGCTTGGCCTCGGGCATGACGGTCATGCCGATAAGGTCGCCGCCCCAAAGTCGATGCATGAGGCTCTCGGCGCGGGTGGAGAAGGCGGGGCCTTCCATGCAGACGTAACAGCCGCGGGAATGGACGGCGAAGGCTTCCTGAGTCTGGCGGTCCGTTTGGACAGAAGAGTTTGTCTGTTCGGATTGGACGATTTTGCCGGCCTCCGCGAGTATTTGACGAAGGACCGGGCAGAAAGGTTCAGCGAACTCGACATGCACAGCAGCGTGCTCGAAGAAGGTGGCGGGGCGTTTGGAGGTTTTGTCGATGATCTGGTCGGGGATGACCAGATCGCGCGGGCGGAAGTCCTCGCGCAGGCTGCCGACGGCACCACTGGCGAGGATATGGGTGCAGCCGAGTTGCTTAAGGGCGAAGATGTTGGCGCGGCTGGGAACCTGAGTGGGATTGAGGACATGGCCGGGGCCGTGGCGGGAGAGCAGGAGCAGGGGAAGGCCATGCCACTGGGTTTCGATGATGGCATCGCTGGGCCGGCCGAAGGGGGTATCGAGTTCGTGGCGTGTACCGTCGGTTTCCGCGCCCAGGGCTTGGCCCAGCCCCGTACCACCAATCAGTCCGATTTTGATGGAGCTCATGGTCGCACTTTACGCAAGAAAGGGGGGGAAGGCCAGAGGATTTGAGGGGGAGGGGGCTGCGAGACCGGAAGCGGAGTCTTGGGTCGGATGGCGTAGGGAGGTTGCGGCGCTTAATTGATAATTGACAATTGGCAATTATCAATTGTCGGATTTGGGGCGGACGCAGGGATGAATCCCTTGGCTTGGAGACAGGGAGGCATGATGGGCGAGGGGTAAGGGATGAATCAGAAGGGTGGGAGAGACAGGGGGGGAGCTGGATCGGGAGTTGCCATATAAAAGGAACGGACCGAAGGGGAGCCACCGCCTTCGGTCCAGGTTGAGTATTTCTTGTATACAGAGAAGATAACACGCTGGCGCAGATCGTCAATACTGGAAACGGAAAAACGGCGTGCGATCAGTCGCGGGCGGACGCCAGCAAGGTCTGCAGCATGGGGGTCAACTGCTCCCAGAGCGCGGGATCGCGCGAGGCGAAGAGGAGGTTGGTCTTGAGCCAATCGAGGGGATTGCCGATGTCATGGCGTTTGGCTTTGAGGACGACGCCGTGGATCGGCTCGCGTTGGAGCAGAAGGCGGAGCGCGTCGGTAAGTTGGATTTCGCCGCCGGCGCCGGGGGAAGTTTGGTCGAGGCAGTCGAAGATTGCGGGGGTGAGGATGTAGCGGGCGGCGATGGCGAGTCGGCTGGGGGCTGAGGCGGGGGAGGGTTTTTCCACGAGGGTATCGAGGCGCAGCACGCCGTCGGCGATGGATTGGCCGCCAACGATTCCATAGCGACTGACTTTTTCCAGGGGCACTTCTTCGAGGGCGATGATGGCGGTTTTGTAGGTGCGATAGGCTTCGATCAACTGCAGGGAGGGAAGGGGATCGCCGCTGAAGATGGTATCGCCGAGGAGACAGAGGAAGGGTTGATCGCCGACATGGTGGCGGGCCTGGAGGACGGCATGGCCAAGGCCGCGAAGCTCGGTCTGGCGGACGGAGTGGATGTGGACCTTGGCGGCGAGCTGGTTGATGGAGGCGAGCAGGGCCTGCTTGTTGCCGGCCTGGAGGCGTGCTTCGAGATCGTGGTTGCGGTCGAAGTGATCTTCGATGGCGCGTTTGTCGCGAGAGGTGATGAGGAGGACGTCGGAGACGGCGGCGGTGGCAGCCTCATCGACGACGTACTGGATCGTGGGGCGATCGAGGACGGGGAGCAGTTCCTTGGGGACTGCCTTGGCGGCGGGGAGCATTCGCGTTCCGAAACCGGCGACGGGGATGACGGCTTTTGTGATCATGGAACTCATATTAAGGTGTTACTCGGTTGAGTGCACAGTTGGCTCTGAACCCGCACCCCAACCGTCTCCCGGAGTACCGGGCGAGGGAGTAGGGAGAGCAGCGGCACGCTATTGCGTGCCCTACGCAATCAATGATGTGAATGATCTTATTGCAGAGGTTAGGGTTCGAAAATCAACGGGCGGAGGACGGTGCAGCGGATCTCGGCGAGGGCGTCGGAGAGCTGCTGGTAGTGATGGCCATCCTTGTAGAGGCCGAGGATGGCGCCCCCGGAGCCGGCGAACTTGGCGCTGGCGCCGGTGCTGCGAGCGACTTCGACCATGCGGAGGTTTTCCGGGGCGATGTTCATGATGGTTCGGCGGAGGTCGAAATTGGCGTCGACGACGTGGTTGAGCTCGTCCCAGTCGCCGGCCATGAGGGCGCGACGTCCCCGGTCGGTGAGCTCGCGGAATTTCTGCATGGCGCCGACGACGGTGGGGTCGCCGCGGTTGAATAGTTCGCGCAGGTTGCGGTGGGGGATGTCGCTGACCTCGGCGCGATCGGGGTCGTAGGCGACGTAGAGGGGCGGCATTTTCGGGGGCGTGAGGGGCTCGTAGATGCCGTAGCCGTTTTTCTCCAGGTGAGAGCGTTCGAAGTCCATGTAGACAATGCCTTCGTAGACCTGGATGACGCGGTCCTGAAGGCCACAGGCGATGTTCAATTCATCGCGTTCGACGGCGTGGATTAAGCTGGGCAGGAGGGGCTTGGGGATTTGGACGTTATAGAACTGGGTCAGGGCACGGATGGTCGCGGTGACCAGGGCGCTGCTGCCAGCGAGGCCGACCAGGCGAGGGATGTCCGTTTCGTAGGCGATGGTGAAATTGCGGTCGGGTAGATCGATGTTGTTTTGCCGGCAGTAGTCGGCGAATTTGCGGATGGCGGCTTTGATGAGGCGCATGGCGCCGTAGTAGCCATGGAGTTTAACGTCGCGGAGGAAGGCCGAGAGGGTGGGAAAGCGGCCAAGGTCGCCGGAGGAGGCGACGATCTCGAAATGGGGGCTTTCCCAAAGCTGGACGGAGGCGCGGAAGTTGCGGATGAGGAAGGAGATGGTCTTGCCGAAGTAGCCGTCGGAAGGATTCCCGACCAGACCGGCTCGAGCATGTGCATGTGCAGTGATGATCATAACGACACCGTAAGTTCAGAACGGGCGGGGCTGTGCAGGCATTGTAGCGATTGGCGTTGTTAGCGTTCCATGGAATCCAACAGGGTACGAAGGGTGGTGGCGGGAAGTTCCATACGCCGGGGGATGCCGGTACGAGCATCAGCGCCAATGACGGGGAGGGAGGGGGCAGGGGCGCCGTTGGTTGGGGCCTGTTGCGCATGCCGGGCGATGTAGGCGGCCATCGCGGGTTCGATTCGCAGGCCGAGGCGTTGACGCACCAGCGTCTGCAGTTGATCGTCCATCCGTTTGCTCCTTCCACATGGGGCGGATGCCGGCATAAGGGCATCCGAATTGGCGCACACGGGCTGCGGCATGATGGTGGCAGCCGGGCGTTCTGTGCTGATCAGTATGCCAGTAGAGGGGGTTACACGCCAGTCCTACCCCCCTACCGGGGAACGGATTGGGGTAACACAGAGGGGTCCCAGGGATAAATCCCTGGGCTTGGATGCAGTCGAGCACTTTCGGGATTGGGAGGATCTATTCAGGCGAAGAGGCCGGCAAACGGGGAGCTTATTGTGGGCGTAACTTGGTTTGGATGGTGTCGGCGATTTTGGCTTCCAGGGCGGCATCGCGACGAAGGGCATACCAGTATTTGCGGGGGTCATTGGTGCTGGCCTGACTCTGGCCCAGCCCCATACCCAGCGCCTGGCCTTGGGCCTGGCTTTGACTTTGGCTCTGGCTCTGACCCTGGGTCGCGTCGGTGGGGAGAACGTACTTGGGATCGATGACGGACATGCGTTCGAGCACTACTTTTGGGGTGACGGTGAATGTGCCGTCGAGGTTGCGAGTAAACTGGAAGTAGACCGTGCGGCGAATGGGACCCAGGGAGTTTTCCCGAACGTCTGTGGCGGTGCCGGCGTCTTTTCGCCAGAACTCGAAGAACTGTTTGGAGGTGACGGCTTCGGTTTTGAGCAGGCCGTGACGATAGTCGCGGGAGTCGATCGGGAACATGAATTTGTAGGCTGCGGCTTCGGAAGCAGCCCAGAGGGCGTCGAAATTATCGGCGGTGACTTCGGCGGTGGCCGGTTGGGCGAGCCAGTAGTCAGGCTTGGCCATTTCGGGAGGGACGTTGGTGACCGGTTGGGTGGCGGCGGGATTGGCGGGCTTTTTGCCAATGCAGCCAGCGGCAACGGCGAGCACCACCACAGAGGCAAGGATCACTGCGTGAGGTGCATTGCCATGGGCACGGGGCGGCCGTGCAGCGCTGGAACAGAAAAGCGAAATCGCCGAGTTCAGCAAGCTCATTGTCTCTCCAATTCAACAACCTCGGGGCTGCCGGGGATCATTGTCGCGGAACCCGGCGAAGCGCCAAGGGTGTGAATGATAACCGCATTGGCGATTCCTGGCATGCCTCGGGTGGCACCGGCGACGAGAACGATGCGATCGCCGGCATTGGCCAGGTGCTGATCGCGGATGAAGGGATCGACCTGGGCGATGAAGGTGGAGAAGTCGGGGGGAGAGGTCATTGGGCGGGGAAGGATCCCATAGGAGAGGGCCATCTGGCGGAGGGCGAGGGGGTCGTTGGACAGCGCCACGACGGGAACGGCGAATCGCTGCTGGGAGAAGATTCGCGCGGTGTCGCCGGTGGGGCTCCAGACAGCGACGAGCCGGGCCTGGAGATCGTGGACGGTCTGCCAGACACCGGCGGCGACGGCCGTTGGCAGCGAGTTGGGCTTTTCGTGGGATTCCCGATGCAGGAGGTGGGCGGCGGCATCGAGGTCGGCTTCGGTGACGCGGGCGATATGGTTCATCAGGTGGACGGCGGCGACGGGGTATTTGCCGATGGAGGTTTCGCCACTGAGCATGATGGCATCGGTCCCATCGTAGATGGCGTTGGCGACATCGCTGACTTCGGCGCGGGTGGGCGTGGGGTTTTCAATCATGCTTTGGAGCATTTGGGTGGCAACGATGACGGGCTTGCCGGCGCGTCGGCAGCGGCGGATGAGGGATTTCTGGAGGACGGGGACCTGGGCGATATCGATTTCGACGCCGAGATCGCCGCGGGCGATCATGAGAGCATCGGCGGCATCGAGGATGGCGTCGAAGTGTTGGAGGGCTTCGGATTTTTCGATTTTGGCGATGATGCGGATGTTGCTGCGATGCTGCTGGAGGTGTTGGCGAAGCCGATGAAGTTCGTCGGCGTGGCGAACGAACGAGAGGGCGAGGTAGTCGAGGTTGTTTTCGATGGCCCAATCGACGCATTGCCAGTCGTGTTCGGTAACGGAGGGGGTACGGACGGGGGTATTGGGGAGGTTGATGCCTTTGGCGGTTTGGAGGACGCCGCCGACGGTGCAGGTGCAGAGGATTTCGTCGGGGGTCTTGTCGGTGGCGATGAAGCGGAGGAGGCCATCTTCGATGAGGATGCGGTCGCCGACGCGAACGTCATCGACGAAATGAGGGTAGGTGGTGCTGACGCGGCCGGCGGCGCCGGTGATGGGGTCGCGTTGGATGTGGAGGAGATCGCCGACGGCAATGGGCATGCCGCCGGTGCCGTCCTGGTCGGCGATGGGACCAAGGCGGATCTTCGGGCCGCCGAGATCGCCGAGGATGGCGATGGGATCGGGATGCTGCTGGGCGGCGGTGCGGGCGGCCTGGAGCAGTAGCAGGTGATCGGGAAGCTGGCCGTGCGAGAAGTTGAGACGGCAGACGTTGGTACCGGCCTCGAACAGGCGAAGGAGAGTATCGAGGGTGGAAGTGGCGGGGCCGAGGGTGGAGATGATCTTGGTGCGGATCATTTGGTAATCCTGCTTTCGGGGGCGAGACCCGAGCAAGTATACTGAGAGAGGCGAGGGGCGCAAACGGCGCGGACCCAGGCAACAATGCCTGGGCTTGGATGGGTGGGGAAGGGCTTGGAGGTGGGTATGGTTCGGAAACGAGCGGCGAAGCTGTATCAGCTGAAGGTGACGCTGGTGGACAGCAAGCCGCCGATCTGGCGGCGGATTCTTGTGGCGGGGAACATGCGACTGGATGGGCTGCATGGGGTCTTGCAGATTGTGTTCGGATGGACGGAGTCGCATCTGCATCAGTTCATCGTCGGATCGGAGGGGCCCAAGCGTGGCGGAATCAATGCGATCCTGCGGAGCGGGGTGTACTACAGTGATCCGGAGTTTGAGTTGGAGGAGGCGGAGGATGAGACGAAGGTGCGGCTGGATGAGGTGGCGGACCAGGAGAAGTTCAGGTTTGTGTATGAGTACGACCTGGGGGATAGCTGGATGCACGAGATTCTGGTGGAGAAGATCAGCGTGATGGAGAAAGGGGAGGAGGTGCCGCGCTGCCTGGAGGGGAAGCTGGCGGGGCCGCCGGATGATATCGGGGGGATTTGGGGGTATTACGAGATGCTGGATGCGCTGGCGGATCCGAAGCATGAGCGGCATGAGGAGATGAAGGAGTGGATTGGGGAGTATGATCCGGAGCGGTTTGATGTGGCGGAGGTCAATGCGGAATTGAAGGAGGCGTTTGGGAAGTGAGGGAAATGGAGCGGGGGCGGTCGGAGGCGTAGGGGATCGCGCACGGGCAAGATGCCCGTGCTACGTTTTGTTGCCACGGATGGGGCACAGAGGGACACCGATAGGTTGCAGTGATGGGGAAGGGCGGGGCAAAGGGGGAGATGCACGGCTGGAGCTGCATGGGCGGGCCGCCCATGCCACGTGCTTGCTGTTCCATATGGGACGGGGCTGGGGCGGACGTTGGAGGTGGGGAGCGGTGATAGAAAAACGCCCACGGATTGGGATCCGTGGGCGTTGATGATGTCACATGACACGTAGGGTTTATCAGGCGCTCTTGCCGGGGGGCAGGGAAATGCGGATGTGGGTTTCCTTGAGCTGTTTGTCGTCGACGGGGGAGGGGGCGCCGCTCATGATGTCGCTGCCGGACTGGGTCTTGGGGAAGGCGATCACGTCGCGGATGTTCGTGAGATTGCGGAGGATCATGATCAGGCGATCGAGGCCCAGGGCGATGCCGCCATGGGGGGGAGCGCCGAACTGGAGGGCGTCGAGGAGGAAGCCGAACTTCTGCTTCTGGGATTCACTGTCGATGCCGAGGAGTGAGAAGACCTTCTGCTGAACGTCCATGCGGTGGATACGGATGGAGCCGCCGCCGACTTCGGAGCCGTTGACGACGATGTCGTAGGCCTTGCTCTTGATGGACTCGACAACGGAACGTTCGCGGCTGTCGAGCTTGGGCAGGTCGGAATCGAGCGGGGCCGTGAAGGGGTGGTGCGTGGCGACGAAGCGGTTGTCCTCTTCGTCCCATTCAAAGAGCGGGAAGTTGACGACCCAGGTCCAGGCGAAGTCGGTCGAGGGCTTCATCTGCATATCGCGGGCCATCTTGAGGCGCAGCTCGCCGAGGACCTTGTGGACGATCTTGGGTTTGTCGGCGGCGAAGCAGAGCAGGTCGCCGGGCTTGGCGCCGGTGCGTTCGATGAGCTTGGGGGCGATGGTGGCGATGAACTTGGCGATGCCGGTGTCAAAGCCATTGGCGGCCACCTTGGTGACGGCCAGGCCCTTGGCGCCGAAGCCCTTGGCCCAGTCGGCCAGGGCATCGGTCTGGGCGCGGGTGAGCTGAGCACCGCCGGGCACGACGATGCACTTGACCATGGAAGCGCCGGTGAAGACCTTGAAGCCGGTCGTGTGGGCCAGGTCGGTGATGTCGATCAGCTGCATGCCGAAACGCAGATCGGGGCGGTCGGAGCCATACTTGCTCATGGCCTCGTCGTATTCCATCTGCGGGATCGGGTTGGGGATATCGATGCCGAGGACCTCCTTCCAGATGCGGCGAAGGAGGCCTTCCATGATCGACATGATGTTCTCGCGATCGATGAAGGACATTTCCACGTCGAGCTGGGTGAACTCAGCCTGGCGATCGGCGCGGGGGTCTTCGTCGCGGAAGCAGCGGACGATCTGCATGTATTTATCGCAGCCGGCGACCATGAGCAGCTGTTTGAAGAGCTGCGGGGACTGGGGCAGGGCATAGAAGGTGCCGGGGACCAGCCGCGAGGGGACGAGGAAGTCGCGGGCGCCTTCGGGGGTGGACTTGGTGAGGAAGGGGGTTTCGATTTCCCAGAAGCCCAGGTCGCCGAGGTAATCGCGCATCATCTTGGTGACGCGGGCGCGGGTGCGGAGGGTGTCCTGCATCTCGTGGCGGCGCAGGTCGAGGTAGCGATAAGCGAGGCGTTTTTCCTCGCTGACGACCTCATGTTCATCGGGGGTGAAGGGGGGCGTGGGGGAGACGCTGAGCACTTCCATGCTCTTGACGCGGACTTCGATCTGGCCGGTGGCCAGCTTGGGGTTTTCGAGCCCTTCGCCGCGGGGTTCAACCTCGCCGGAGATGCTGACGACCCATTCACTGCGCAGGCGGCGGGCTTCTTCGTGGGTCGCCTGGCCACAGACATCGGCGTCAAAGACAATCTGGGTCAGGCCATCGCGATCGCGCAGGTCGATGAAGACCAGGCCGCCGTGGTCGCGGTAGGAGTGGACCCAACCGGCGAGTTTGACTTGCTTGCCGACATCAGACTTGCGGAGCTGCCCGCAGGTGTGCGTACGATACCGTGTTTCAATCGCTTCCATTTTCCGCCAATCCCAGATCTCGAATCGAGAATCGTTAAAACAAGAGGTTACTTTACGGTCCAGCGAGGCTTATTCATCCATTCTCTAAGGACTTTTTCGGCCGGTTTGCCTTCCGGCGTGTAGCCGCGGTCGTCCGATCCACCGTCGCCGGGCGTCCATTCCCACATCATAAAGCCGCCCAGTTCCGGCACGCCGTACCAGGATCGGAAGAACCCTTCGTAGAGTTTACGCTGCAGGTCCAAGTCGATCCCGTAATCGGTACGAGTGTAATCCCAAGGCTCGTGGGCGGCATTCTCCAGGCTGCACCAGCCCACTTCGAGGAACAGCAGGGGCTTGCCGGTTTTGCGAACGAACGGCAGGACGCGGGACTGGATCTTGGCCCAGCGTTGCTGGATTTCGGCGATACTGACGTTGTGATCTTCGCCGAGCTTCCAGTAGCTGTTCATGCCGATCAAGTCGAGCTGGTCCCAGAAGGGGATGTCCCAATAGTGGTCCCAGTTGGCCGAGTAGGTCAACAGGCCTTTGAAGGTCTTACGGACGCCGGCGATGGTTTTGCGCCATTCGTCGAGCATGGTTTCGGTGCTGACCAGTTCCGAGCCAACGACCAGAACATCTGCGCCGTAGGCTTGGGCGATCCAGGAGAAATGGTGGAGAAATGATCGGTAGCTTTCCCACCAGGTGGACCAGCTTTCAGGGTTGATCGTGCCGCGCCATTCCATGCCGCGGGGATGGTCCAAGAGGACAATCGGCATCAGGACGACGCGAAGCTTCTGCTTTTTTGCATGGGAGATCAGATCGCCAAGCTGTTGCGGCGTGGGGGTGAGGCGCATGTCGAGGTAGATGGCACTGCTGCGACCATTCTCCATGCGAGCATCCACAACCAAGAGGACGGTGTCCGCGCCGATCTGGGCGATCTCATCAATGCTCTTTTTGTATTCTTCGATCCAGTCGATGCGATGGATCTGCATTCCAACGCCCCGAAGGGGGAGATCTTTGAGGTAGGTACTGGGCTGGAGGCTGGCGGAGGAGGCGGCCGAGGAGCGTGGGGACTCCGCAGCGGTTTGGCTGGGCGAACTCAGGATACACCCCAACGAGACCGCCAGGTAGACAAGGACCCCAGTGATAATGACAGCGCGACCGCTCATGCATCTTCCTCTTAGAAGTGATTCACAACCACGGAGGATCCGGGTCGTCGCTATCGCTGCGAACCCGGGTTGGGGGTTGTGGAACAGCTTCTTAGTGGCGGACAATGATACGAGAGGAGGATCGGTTGGCAAAGGACCGCGAGCAATCGCAGAGGGTCAAGGCAGGCGGAAGAGCCGATCAGGGCGGAGGGTCCGCCCGTTAAACGGTTCAAGTTCCGGAGGGAAGGCGGGTTACATTGCCCGGGCGATGACGAATTCCGCCATACGGTCCAGAAGGTCCCGGGCCTCGGTATCGGGCAGATCCTGTAATGTCGATCGTGCCTGGTCGATGTACTGCCGAGCGTAGTCTTGGGCGTACCGGAGAGAGCCACTGGGGAGGATGAGGTTGCGGATCTTCTCGACCTTGTCGGGCTCGCCTGATGAAAGCAGCGAGCGCAGCAGTTCGCGGTGTTCGAGCGGCGCGTTGCGGAGGAAATGGATCATCGGCAGGGTCATTTTGCCCTTTTCGATGTCGCTGCCCAGGGTTTTGCCGACCGTCCGCACATCGCCGATGATGTCGAGGATGTCATCCTGGATCTGGAAGGCGATTCCGAGCGATTGGCCATAGAGTTCCATCTGCCTGGTTTGCTGGTCGCTGGCGCCGGCGAAGGTGGCGCCGAGAAAGCAACAGGCACCACAGAGGCTGCCGGTCTTGCGGGCGATGATCTGAAGATAGGTCTTCTCGTCGAGGTTGTAGTTGTTGCGGTTGTGAAGCTGGAGCAGTTCGCCTTCGCAGACGGAATTGGTGGTGTGCGCAATCGTACGGGAGGCGAATTGCGAGTCGAGGCTGGAGCAGAGGTGGTAGCTGTGGCTGATCAAGTAGTCGCCGAGGAGCACCGCGGCTTCGTTGCCTTTGAGGTGGTTGATGGTGGCGCCTTTGCGGCGCAGTTCGGCCTCATCGAGCACATCGTCGTGGACGAGGGTGGCCATATGCACCATTTCGACGACGGTGGCGAGGGTGATGTGGGTCGCATTCAGCTCGCCGCAGGCCTTGCCGGAAAGCAGGACGAGGGTTGGGCGAAGCATCTTCCCCCGAAAACGGCTGACGTGTTTGACCAGGCTGTTGACGCAGGACAGCTCACTGACCAACTCCTGGTGGAACGCACGTTCAACCGCCTCTAATTCGGTTTTGATGCAGTTGTTAAGAAGGGAAGAAATCATCACGGCTCCCGGCGTTTCCAAAAAGGCGACGGATTATAGATGTGTGTACCAGGTTACGCGAAGACGCGTGGGAACTTTCGAAACTATTGAAAGGTCAATGGATTCCAGGACCTGTCGGGTGCCTTGAGGCGGGATCCGGGTCATCGCTACGCTCCGAACCCGGTGTAGAAGAGCAGTGGAGAGAAAACAAGAAGTCCTGAGCGATAGGGCGTGAGATTTTGGGGTAAATGGACAAGATGGGGAACATGCATTATGTTCGGGGTGGGCGTTGCCCCACGAGGGGATGGGTGGGCTGTGGGCGATAAGAACTTATTTCAAGGGTTGTGCTTATGCGACGTATGCTTCCCAGCCGCCTGGAGCTGGTTGTTTTGGCGGCTCTCGCGGTGATCTGTGCGGGGATGCTGATCTGGTTTGCCAACTCCGATTTGGTGTTGGCTGCGGCGGTGTTTCCGGTGATTCTGGCCGCCATGCTGATGGGGGCGCGGCGGGGCGGGCAGTTGTCGGGGGAACGCCGGCCTGGCGTGCATGGGGTGCAAGGCGGCAAATCGACTTGATGGGGCGGGGAGAGCGGATCGGGGATCGATTATCCACCGGGGAAATTGGGTTCCCCGCGACAGCGTCGTGGGTTTTGGAAGGACGCGGGGGCCGCCGTGGCGGGGTTGGATCCGCAAAACCGCAAGCGAGGGAGGGGATCAAGCGGCGAAGTCAGGCATATGGTTTTCCTATGCCAGGCCGAGGTCCTCGTAGATGGCGGGCAAGACGGCTCGGATGCGTTGATCGTGGCGGGCTTCGCCGGGCATGCCATTGAAGGCGAGGGCGACGACCAGGTTGTACTCGGGATCGGCGAACGCGGTTGAGGACTGATGGCCACTGTGTCCGAAGGTACGCATGGAGACATGGGGGCCAAAGCCGTAGGGGACGGTTTCCACGCCAAGGTAGTTGTTGTTGGGAATGAAGCCAAGGCACCAATCGAGGACGTGTTTGAAGGTATGGTCGTATAGTCCGACGCGATGGCGGGCTGTCAGGGCTTCGACGGTTTGAGGGCGGAGGATTTGCGTCGGCTGGGATCCGGGGAGGCGGCCACGGTTGAGCATCATTTCATAGAATCGGCCCAGTTCGCGGATGGGGCCTCGGCCGTTGGCGCCGGGACGGCAGCGGGTGATGCCTTCCTGGGTGTTGCCGGCGTATTCGTCATCGAGGCCATCTTCGCTGGCCACGTACATGGGCGCGAGACGGCGGCCGTAGGTTTGATATTGCTCGACGGGCATGCCAATCCAGCAATCGCGCATACCCAAGGGGAGGAAGATCTCTTCCCTGACATAGCGATCGAAGGGGCGGGTGTCGATGCGGCGTATGACTTCGCCGAGGATGAACCAGCCGGACGCGACGTGGTAGCCGGCTTTGTGGCCGGGCACCCAGTCGGGTTCCAGAGCGGATCGGCAGATGTGGGCGATGACCTGATCCCAGGGGCGGATGGTCCAGGTCCCGGCGATACCACGAAAGCCGCCGGTATGGGTGAGGACATGGCGGAGCGTCACGTGCTCTTTGCCACGGACGCCAAATTCGGGAATGTAGCGGGCGACGGGATCATCCAGGTCGAGCTTGCCGCGTTCCCAAAGCTGTGCAATGGCGACGGCGGCAATGGGTTTGGTGCTGGAGAGCCAGAGGGAAAGGTGGTCGGGTGTCATCGGCTCGCCGGGTCGGGCCTCGCCGATGCCCTGATCGGCAACCACTTGGCCATTGCGGGAAATGTAGAGTTGTGCACCCAGATGCATTCCGTCAGCAATGCCCTGCTCAATTCTGGCGATTGTGGTTGGTATGGCCGTTTGAAACATGGATACATTCTTGAACCAAGTGGGCTTGCAGGCAATGGGCGTGGATCGGGGCGAAGGCGGAATGCCCCCCCTACCGCGGCGAATCGCGGGTTGGGGAGTGAAAGGTTGCCGCCAATCGGTGTACGTGACGTATCATTCCGATGGAAGAGCGTTGGGGGCGAGTTGGTTGGGGATTCGCCCGTTGGAGGGTTCGGCAGGAGCGAGTAAACTCGCGCTGGCTGCCGGGCGTATTGGTAGTGTTGCTGGAAGCCGCCGGAGGTAGGTATTTTTCTAAGTCGTTCTGAGAAGATTGAGCCGAAAAGCGACGGATTGCCCGGGACGTTGTTTGGGTACGATGTTCTGGCGCGCCTGGGTGAGGGAGCCGCAAGCACCGTTTATGCCGTGAGCGATCCCAAGACGTGGCAGGTCTATGCATTGAAGCATGTGACCCGGCATACTAACAAGGATGATCGTTTCATTGCGCAATTGAATAATGAGTATCAAGTCAGCGCGATGTTTCGCCATCCGCTGCTGCGGCGGTCGATCGATTTGAAGATCAACCGCACGTTATGGCGGAAGGTAATCGATGCGGGGCTCGTGATGGAACTCGTGGACGGAGTGCCTCTGGACAAAGAGGTGCCGGAAGATGTGGGGAAGATCGTCGATGTGTTTATCCAGACGGCTCGGGCGCTGGGAGCGTTGCATTACCTGCGGTATGTGCACTGCGACATGAAGCCACATAATATTATGTTGCTTCAGGATGGAACGATCCGGGTGGTGGATTTCGGGCAGACGGCGCGGGTCGGAACGGCGAAGGAGCGGGTGCAAGGCACGCCGGATTTCATGGCCCCGGAGCAGGTGAAGCTGAAGGCGGTGAGCGAGCGGACAGATGTGTATAGTCTGGGGGCATCGCTTTATTGGGCAGTGGCGAGGCAGCGGGTGCCGACGCTGTTCACGGTGAAGAAGAGCGAGCGGGCCATCCTGGTCGAGCAGGACTTTCCGACGCCGCGGGAGTTGAATGCGAAGGTTCCGGAGGCGTTGTCGCGGTTGATCATGGAATGCGTGCGGGTGCAGCCGGTGGGGCGCCCGGCGGATATGTCGCAAGTGGTTGCGCGGCTTGAAGAAGTGGCTGCGTCGCTCAAGTAGTTTACCCCCCTACCGCTTCAAAATCGGTTCACATGCGTCGGGAGACCCGGGTCGTCGCTTCACGCCAAACCCGGCGTGGGGTTTTCTGAGAGAACTTGCTTCTAAGGTTCAGCCCCCCTACCGCTTCATCTCGGAACTGTGGCCGGGGAACGCGCGGGCGGCGGGATCGAGATACGTCTTGGCATAGTTGACGGCAATGCAGGCGTCGGCAAAGCCGGTGGCGATGAGCTTGAGCTTGCCCGGATAGGTGGCGATGTCGCCGGCGGCGAAGATGTCCGGCCGATTGGTGCGCATCATCGAATCAACCTTGATCGACCCGCCTTCCAACTCCAGGCCCCACTCGGTGATGGGGCCGAGCGAATTCTGGAAACCGACGTTCACCAGGATGGCATCAACAGAGAGGGTTTGCTCGTTATTTGTACGGTTGTCATAGATGGTGGCCCATTCGAGGCGGCCGTTGCCCCCGATCGCTTTGAGCTCATGGAAGAGCAGGATGCGGGTGGGGGTGTGTTTGAGCTGAGTCACAGACTGCTCGTGGGCCCGGAAGGTATCGCGGCGGTGAATGAGGGTCTGCTCGGCGGTCACGGGGGCGAGGGTATTGGCCCAATCGACCGCGCTATCCCCCCCACCGACGATCAGGACGCGGCGAGCGCGGAAGTCCTCGATGCGGTGGACGAAGTAGGACAGGCCGTGGCCTTCGTACTGGTGGGCATTCGCAAGAGGGAGTTTTTTGGGGCGAAATGCACCGACGCCGGCGGCGATCAAGATGGCCCGGGCCGGGTGTTGGCGATCCAAGGTGACGATGTTGAATTCGCGGCGGGCCGAGTCGTAATCGAGGGAAAGGACGTGTTGGCCCAGACAAACGGCCGGGCTGTACTGCATCGCTTGGCGGATGAGATTGGCGGCCAAGTCCTTGGCCAGGATTTTTGGGAAGCCGGCCACATCATAGATGTACTTTTCGGGGTAGAGGGCAGTGAGCTGGCCGCCGAGGGCATCGAGGGAGTCGATGATTTCAACGGACATCCGCCGTAGGCCGGCGTAGAACGCCGCAAAAAGGCCGGTCGGACCCCCGCCGATGATGGCTAGATCAACGGGGTTGCTGGGAGAGGGTACCGTCATCACTCGGAATTGTAGGGTGCGAGGACGTGGACGGGGAGAATTGCGAGTTGATGGTTAATAAACAGGAGCGGGGCCGGGAATGGTGAGACAGGTGGGACAGGAGCAGGCGATAGAGGGAGTTGAGAAGGGAGTCATAACGGCGTCGGGGAATCCGCAGCATCGCTTCGCTGTGCACCCGGCGTGAGGCGATGAGTGCGGCACGGCTCCGATCGGCATGCGGGCGGTCACAGGGGGAGATGCGTGGGCGAATACAGAGAACCTGCGGGCAATGGCG
>JBLNDH010000058.1:0-18070 GCA_050261455.1 Bacillota bacterium | reverse complement strand
TGACGTTTCGGAGCGGCAATCCGCAGCAGCCGGGAACCGACATCGAGGCCGGGGGCGATATCGCGATTCAGTCGCGGCCGGCGGGAGTGCAGATCGTAGCGCCGGCGTTTGCAATCAACCGGTGCAACGTGAACCTGGCGGCGATCCAGAGCGAGCTTGGGCCGGTGCTTCAGCCAATGCGGAGTCGGGGGCTGGAGTTTGCCCAGGGGACGCTCTCGCTGCAGGCGGCTGGCTCCTACGATGGAACGCAGGCGACGGTGCAATCCCTCAAATTGACGACGGCGGATGTGACGTTGCAGCGGAAGATGCAGAACGGGCGGGTGATGCCGGTGTTGCAGCGGTACTCGACCACACTCGATGCGGCGGGGGCCCTGCGGCAGGATGGAAAGGGGTTGCAGGCGGAGCTGTCGAAACTGGTGTGGAGCGATCCGGGCGGGATTCTCAACGTTGAAGAGATTGGCGATGGGAACCTGGTGGTGCAACTGCCGCGGGGGGGTGGGTTCGCGGCCAATGGGAAGCTGCGGTTAGCGGCGGATCTCAAGACGATTAACGACGTTTTGCAGTCGCTGAGCGATCGCCCGATTGTGGCAAGGGCGAACGATCAGGCGGGGCAACTGCGGAGCGGGCGGCTCACGGGGACCCTGCAGTTTGCGAGAGCGGATCGGCCGGAGACGCGGCTGGATGGGGATTTCACCTTGGGCGAGCTTTCGATTTCCACGTACGACCAGCCCATCAGCAATGAAAAAGTGACGCTGACGCTCCATGCGACGGCTGCGGATGACTTGTCGGCGATCAACGCCCAGCAGGTGGATGTGAAAAGCGCGTTCATGAATGTGGCGATGAGCGAGCTGGCGTTGCGGAATCTCAAGGGGACCGGAGGGACGGCGCTCTCGCTGGATACAGTGCAGAAGGGGAATGTGACGTTTGATGTGCCGGATGTACCGCGGTCGATGGCGCTGATCCAGGCGATGTTTCCGCGTGAAGCGAAGGCGGTACTGGCAGCAGGAACGGCAGGACCCGTGGCAGATGATGCGGCCGGTCGGAAGGGGGAACTGCCGCCGATCACCGTGCGATCGGGGAGTTTACGGGGGGCGGTTCGCGTGGAGCGCACGTCGCAGGGGATTTCGCTGAACATTAACGAGCTGGCGGGGAATCGGATCGTTATCGATCGAGGGCGGGGGACCTTTGGGCCTCGCAAGATTGCCTTGCGGGCGGCGATTCTGGTGGTGACAAATCCGCCGAACGCTCAGGCGGGGCCGATGGAGCAAATCAAAGAGATCGATGTCACTGAAATGGCGGGTAACACCGGCCTGGCCGACATCTCTTTGCAGGAGCCGATCGTTGTGCGCAATGCGGCCGGTGTGATGCAGGCGAGTGGCGCGGTGAAGCTGGCGGGGGAGGTTCGCGTAATTGCGAATCTACTGGAGGCTTTGCGGGGTGAGCCTCCGGAACTGAAGTACGATTACCGTGGCACGTACACGGCCGTCCAGCAGCTTCGCACGCAGGGCGAGATGGTGGCGGCATCGGGGCAGGTGGATATTGCCGACTTCACGGTGGGAAATCCGCGTGAGCCGCTCTTTTCGGAGAAACTGGTGCGTCTGGCGAACGACATCAGCGTGGATCAGAAGGCCAGGGACCTGGTGATCAGGAGTTTGAACCTGGATATGCAGACGAGCAAGGCGCTGACGCTAACGGCCACGGGCGCTGTTCGCGATTATGTAACGCGGCGGAGGCTCGAGAACGTGCGTCTGGTGCTGGGATACGATGCGGCCAAGGTATTGGCGCTGGCCAAACCATTGTTGTCGGTGGAACGCAGGAAGCAGTTGGAGGATTTGCAGGCGACAGGGGTGGTGAGCGGGCGGGAGTTCCTGGTGAGCGGTTCGTATCCTGCGGGCGACCCGAGTGAGGCTTTGAAGCTGGTGCGCATGGAAGGGTCGCTGTCGCTGGACCGAATGGAATACGGCGGGTTCGTCGCGGAGCAGATTGATTTGCCGGTTGAGGTGACGAATGGGGTATTGAAGCTGGCGTACGCGGGCAAACCCCAAGGTCAGCAATATCCGTCGCCCATTCGACTCAATGGAGGGAAACTCGACCTGGGCGGACTTGAGGTGAACCTGGCGGGGCCATCCCCGCGTGTGAGCATGCCCCGGCCGAATGTGAAAGTGCTGGACAACGTCACGGTGAACAAGCAGATGTTGGCGTCGTACCTGGGTGCGATCCATCCGCTGTTTACCGGGACGCAGGAAGCCCGCGGCGTGGTCAATGCGAATCTCGCCGAGTTGTCGGATGTGCCGCTGGACTTGCTGGTGTCGTCGCCGCAGGCAGGGACGGGGGGACGTGGCCGGCTGACGTTCACGATCACGGATCTGCAGCTGCGGGCTCCGTTCATCGATCTGCTGGCGCAGCAGGTCCGGATGCAGACGAGCCGGGATGGGACGATACCCGGTAGCATTCGCGATGGCGTCATCGTGGTGGAGAATGGGACGGTTCGGAGCGATTTCGGCTTGGATCTGGGTGGGCAGACATTGGGTTTCCGGGACACGGTGGTGCAATTGAGCGACCGGCGGATTGCCAGCATGACGATGACGGTTCCGAAGGCGATGATTCCGGTCCGCGAAGTGCGTGACGAGAAGTTCATCAAGGATGTCATCAGCGTTCCGGTGACCGGTTCCGTGGGCAAGCCGAAGTTCAATATTGTCGAAGCGGCGATGAAGTCTGTGGCCATTCCGCAGGGACCGGCGCTGCTGGATCTGCTTCGAGGCGACAAGAAGGACGGTGGGAAGGATTCCCGTCCGGAAAAACCGAAGGAGCCACCGGGTACGATTGGACGGCCGGGTAAGCGATAGGCGGCGTGAATGGCATGAGTTTGCACGGTGTGGAGCCACGGGCGGTTGAGGCCTAAGATGGGACGTGGGCGCATTGTCGCTTGTCTGGTATCGTCCTTGCGTGCCGGGCCGCCGTTGGCTACATTAGTCAAGCATTCTGGGTGTTTCCGGCCGGATTTGTCGGTAACGGGCCGTTGCGTCCGGTCCGACAATAGACCCATTGATTATTTGAGCAAGGAGCAATCGTGACTCCCCAGTTTCGTCGTAGCTCGCATCTGTTTACCAGTGAATCGGTTACCATGGGCCACCCCGATAAGGTGGCTGATCAGATCAGTGATGCCATCCTAGACGCGTATCTAGCGCAGGATCCGGACGCGCACGTGGCGTGTGAGACGCTGGTGACGACCGGACAGGTTGTCCTTGCCGGGGAAGTCACGGCCAAGCCGGGCGTGTACGTTGACGTGGCCAATGTGGCGCGAGACACGATCAAGGAGATTGGGTACATCCATCCGGAGACGGGTTTCGACTATCGGTCGTGCGGCGTGTTGACGGCGCTGCATGCTCAATCCGCGGACATCGCTCGCGGCGTGGCGCGTGCAGAAGACGATAAGAAGGAGCAAGGGGCTGGGGATCAGGGTCTGATGTTCGGCTATGCGTGCGATGAGACCGACACGCTGATGCCGCTGCCGATTCATCTGGCGCATCGGATTGTGGAGCGGCTTGCGGATCTACGGGCGAAAGGCCGGATCCCCTGGCTGCGTCCCGATGGCAAGAGCCAGGTGACCGTCGAGTATGCCAATGAGCGTCCGGTGCGCGTTCATACGGTCGTGGTTTCGACTCAGCACGATGAGAGCGTGCTGGATAAGAAGAAGGACGCGATTTCGGAGAAGGCCAAGCGGATCATCATCGAGCAGGTCATCAAGCCGGTCATTCCGCGCAAGTACTGGAATGATGAGATCATTTTCCACATCAACCCGACTGGCAAGTTCGTGATTGGTGGCCCGCACGGCGATACGGGGCTGACGGGTCGGAAGATCATTGTGGACTCCTACGGCGGGCGCGGCGCCCATGGCGGTGGCGCGTTCTCCGGCAAGGACCCGTCGAAGGTGGACCGCAGCGCCTGCTACATGGGACGGTACATTGCCAAGAACATCGTGGCGGCTGGTTTGGCGCGGGCGGCGGAAGTGCAGTTGGCTTACGCGATTGGCGTGGCCCGTCCGGTGAGCGTCACCGTGAGCACGGAAGGCACCGCGGTCATTCCTGAAGATCAGATCGCGGAATTGATCAAGGAACACTTCCAACTGACGCCGCGTGGGATCATCAAGCACTTGGATCTGCTGAAGCCTATCTATAAGAAGACTGCCCGGCATGGTCATTTTGGCCGCACGCCCGGCGTGGATGGCAGCTTCTCGTGGGAAAAAACGGACATGGCCGAGATTCTCGCCAAGGCGGCCGGTGTCAACCCGGTGCGCAAGGCCGGCTGAATCGTTTGAATGGCACAGGTAATGAACGTGAGGAATCGAACAGGTTCCTCACGTTTTTTTATTGGCTGTTCCTGGCTTCGGCTGCCTGGGCGGCGCGGCGAGCCAGGTCCTGTTTCAGGTAGGACTTGAACGTCGGCAGCTGCTCACGTTCCCACGCAGCCTCGATGGCTTGGGCGATCTCCTGGTTCATCTCCATGAGCTTGCAGAAGGGCGCGTACTCGCGAGAGCCGGGCTGAGGACAGGCGTGTCGATCGTGAGTGTCGGCCCGGAACAGATACCGCTTCCCATCAGGCGTGCGTTCTATGACGAGCTTCATGTGGGGGTAAATGCGATTGCCGAGGCGAAAGCTCAAGCGGTTGGGGTTCGGGGTACTTTCCCGTTCGAATCCACCGCTGCTATAGAAATCGGATTCCGGCAACGAACGCAGCGTTTCGAGCCGAGCTCGTATGGCCGATGGAGGCTCCCCGGTGTAGGCAGCCTTCAGATATAAATCGATTGCCTTCCAGAATTCCGCCGGCGGTGGCTGCTCCCAATCCACGAGTGCCTCCTGACCAGTCTGCCAGGCTGCTACGAAAGATTCGCGCACGCCTTTTGCTTGGTCCGGTGCTTATAATAGCATGAACGGGAGGGAGGTGAGGATATCCAATGGACTCGGTGCGCGGACGTGTGCTGGTTGTAGAAGACGATCCGGAGATCAACGAGTTGGTCGGCGCCTATGCCCAGATCGCCGGCTTTCACTACGACGCCGCGCTGAACGGCACTGTGGCGCTGAGCAAGGCGCACGACGAGACACCCGCGTTGATTCTGCTGGATGTGATGCTTCCCGATTTGGATGGATTCGAGGTATGTCGGCGTCTGAAAAGCGACCAGACGACTTCACGTATTCCGGTCATCATTTTCACGGCATTGGATCGCGACGAATATCGGGTGCGAGGTCAGCAGTGCGGAGCGGTCGCGTACATGACCAAACCGTTCGACCCGGAACGGCTCATGGAGACCATTCGCCAGGTGGTGTTGGATAATGGTTGCCTGACCAAGGAACCATAAGGCTTTTTCGGGAATTCTGGGATTCAATCCAGCGCCGCATACCAGAATAGAGAGACCGCTTCTTTTACCAGGTCGTGATTGGAGTGATACTGAGCATCCAGACCCGCCAGTTCGAAGCCGCCTTTTATTAGGAACTGGGCCGCGGGGGCATTGTTGGTCAGGGTTTTAACCATCACCGCACGCAGTTGCAGCTGAGCGGCTTCCTGGATGCTGCGGCACAGCATGGCCAGCCCGATGCCCTGCCGGCGGCAGTCGTAATCGACGCGCAGGTCGATGATGCGCAAGGTCTGTGTGAGAGCGTGTGCCTGGGCGACCAAGGACGCAACAAGCTGATGATCGTGTTCGGCGACGAGGGTCAGCCCTTCGTCGGCACCGCTGACGATCTGCCGATGAGTGAACTGAATCTCATCATCCAGCGGGTTGGAAGCGATGAGCTTTTCGCGCAACGGCCGTTCTTCCAGATGCCAGGCGGAACAGAGCCCTGTTCCCTGCCGCTGAACATGCAGATAGCGGCTGGACTCGATGGTTCCATCAATGTCCCCCAGCCGAAGGATATCAGCGGTCGTCGAGGTGCGGATTTCCATAGTCGAGATACAGGATATCAGATTGGGGGGAAATTTGCCCATTCCCGGAAAGTAGCATTCTCACAGAGGTGAGATTGACGTGGGAGAACGTAGGCCGATAGACAGAGACGCGTCGATGCAGGCCTTACTTGCGGTGTTCAAGGACATAGCCGACGCCCCGTACCGTGTGGATGAGTTTGTGCTCATAGGGGTCATCCACTTTTCTACGCAGCCGCCGCACGTGTACGTCGATGACGTTGCTGTCGCTTTCGAAGTTCATGTCCCAGACCTGTTCGGCGATGTGAGTGCGGGAGAGGACTTCTCCGGATCGCCGGGCCAGGAGGGACAGCAGCAGAAATTCCTTGGGGGTGAGGTTGAGTGGCTGGCCTCGGCGCAGGGCGCGGTGTCCTGCCAAATCGATTTCCAAATCGCCCAGTTGCAGGATCTGGGGTTGCCAGTTGGGGGCGCGGCGGAGCAAGGAGCGGACGCGTGCCAGTAGCTCTTTGAATTCGCAAGGCTTGGCGATGTAGTCATCGGCTCCGAGTTCCAAGCCTTTGATTCGATCGACAATGCTATTGCATGCCGTCAGGAACAGGACCGGCATTTGATGTCCGTCCTGGCGGAGTGCCGCGACCACCGACCATCCGTCGCGTCCCGGCAGCAGCACGTCCAGGATGATCAAGTCATAGTGGTTGGCCTCAATGAGCCGCAGCCCTTCATCTCCGCTGCCGGTCGTATCCACCACGAACCCGTGTTCGGTCAAGCCTCTCTGCAAGCAGGCCGCCGCCTTCACATCGTCTTCGATGATCAGCAGTTTCAAGGCGAACCTCTGCCGCAAGCATAATCCTGCGGCCATAATTCCGCAAAGAGCTCCACTCTGGTCCTATCGCCACACTGGGTGCGATGGCGAAAAGGGGCACCCTAAAAGAAGTAGAGACCCATGAGCTTTATCGGCGTATTTCGGTATCAACTAAATTAATATGCTTTGCTGATTCTGGGGCGGCCCTGTGTAGGGAGTCTTTGAGGTCTCTGCCGCCCGGGCAAACCCTGGATCGGCCCCTGTACATGGGACGGGATCGTGGGGATACTCAAATACCGTTGATACAATCCGGACCTCGGATATGAGCAGGTGGAAGTGATGGATTTTTTTGCATTTCATGAGCAAGTGACCAAGCGGTCGGCGAGAGCGGAGACGGCCGAGCTGGCTGCGCCGGGGAAACAGCGAGATATTCTCACCATCACTCAACTGACGGCGTTGATCGATAAGGCGCTGAAGGACTGCCTGCCGAGCACGGTAACCGTGAAGGGGGAGGTCAGCAACTACAAGCACCACGCGGGCTCAGGCCATCTGTATTTCACGCTGAAGGATAGCGGGGCCTGCATTGATTGCGTGATGTTCAAGAGCGATGCCTCGCGGCTGAAATTCACGCCCGAGGATGGGATGGAACTGCTGGCGTCGGGGCGCGTAGCGGTCTATGGGCAGCGGGGACGCTATCAACTGTATGTTTCGCGGCTGGAGCCGATCGGGCAGGGGGCTTTGGAACTGGCTTTTCGGCAGTTGTGCGCGAAGCTTGAGGCTGAGGGGTTGTTTGCTCCGGAACGAAAGAAGCCGATCCCGCCGTATCCGCAGCGAGTGGTTTTGATCACCAGTACGGAGACGGCGGCGGTGCAGGACATGCTGAAGGTCCTGCGGCGGTTCCCGTGGGTTCACGTGCGGGTGTATCACGTGCCGGTGCAGGGGGATGGATCGGCGGAGAAGATCGCGGCGGCGATTGTCGATTTGAACCAGCGGGCCGCCGACATGGGAGGGGTCGATGTCATCCTGCTAGGCCGAGGAGGCGGATCGCTGGAGGATCTGTGGGAGTTCAATGAGGAAATCGTGGCGAGGGCGATCGTTGCCTCGAGGATTCCCATTATCACGGGGATCGGGCACGAGATTGACGTTTCCGTTGCCGACCTGGTGGCGGACTATCATGCGCACACGCCCACCGAAGCGGCGCAGGTTGCGACGGCCAATTGGCGTACCGCCCGAGATGCCATAGAGGCAACCGAGGCGCGACTGCGGCGTGAAATGAGGAAGGTGCTGCAGGATGCGCGGCAGCGGTTGGAGCAGATCGATCGGCATCCGATCTTCCGGCGGCCTTTGGATCGAGTCAACCTGGCGCGGCAGCTGCTGGATGACCGGCAACGAGCGCTGACGTTGGCAGTGGGAACGCGGTTGCGGAAGATCCAGATCCTGGTGCATCAGTATTCCACGCGGCTGGATCAGTGTCGGCCGGCGGCGATCGTGATGCGTTTGCGGAATCGGTTGAGTGAGGATCAGCAGCGGCTGGTCAATGCGGCTCACCAGCAGATCCGCTATTCGCGGGATCGGCTTTCGCGGTTGATGACGGCCTTGAGCGAACGGCACCCGCGGCATCGGCTGCTGCTCTATCGCGAACGAGTGGTGAACTTGTCCCAACGGTTGGATCGAGCGGTGGGGCAGGTCATAGGGCGATGTCGTCGCGATATGGAGGCGGCGGCGGCGCACTTGAATGCGATCGGGCCGGAACAGGTGCTTAAACGCGGCTACAGCATCACGGTGCTCAAGAAGAAAGGCACGGTGGTTCGCAGTGCAACGCAGGTCAAAGCGGGCGAGCGACTGGTGACGCGGCTGGCCGATGGGACGATTGAAAGCACGGCGGAGGACGCGTCGCAGATGTCGCTGTTTGAATAAGGGAGGTTCTTTGTCCGTTGCCCTTGGTCCCTTGCGGCGGGTCCTATGTTGGAAATCGCTGCGAAGGACAAAGAACAGAGAACCAGGGACAAATCGTTACAGCGGTTCCAGGCGACTAATCACGTCGGCCAAGGCGAGTTTCCAGTGAGGCATGGGGCCGAGCAGACGTTCGGTGGACTCGAGGTCGAGGGTGCTGTAGGCCGGGCGAGCGGCTGGGCGGGCCAAGTCCGCGGTGGTGCAGGGATTGACCGGGCAAGCGGGATTCACAAGCCGGGCGATCTCACGGGCAAACTCAAACCAGGTGCATTCACCGCCGTCGGTGACGTGATAGATGCCGGTGGCATCTTGCTCGATCAATTCGAGAGTGGTGGCGGCCAGGTGCTCGGCGGAGGTGGGGCGGCCACGCTGGTCGTTCACGATGCGCAGGGGCTTATTCTCCTTGGCGAGTCTGACAATGGTGCGTACGAAGTTCTTGGCCCACGGAGCATAGAGCCAACTGGTTCGAACGAGGAGATGGCGGCAGCCGGATTCCATGAGCAGTTGCTCGCCGACCGCTTTGCTGCGGCCGTAAGCACTGAGGGGCTGGCGCGGGTCGTGTGGATGATAGGGTTGAGTGGCTTGGCCATTAAAGACGTAATCGGTGCTGTAATGCACGAGCATGACGCCGCGCTGACGGCAAATGCGGGCGAGGTTGCCGACGCCGGTCCCGTTGATGGCCGTCGCCAAGGCTTCATTTTTCTCGGCGCCGTCCACATCGGTATAGGCGGCGCAGTTAATGACTAATCGGCAGTCGCTGGCCAAGGCACGTTCAATCGTTTGCGGCTTGGTCAGATCGAGTTCCTGAAGCGAAGGACTGCGATGGGGAATTTCCCAGCGACGGAGCAGTTGATCCCATGCCCGCCAGAGCATACCGCCGACGCCAATAAACAAGGGGGGGTGTTCGAGCAGCCAAGGGCTTTGCGGCCGATCTTGGCGGGAAACGGATGTCTGGGGCTTCGCGGCCTGGGTTTGGATGTTGCTCAACACAATCATGCTTCCTATCCGGGTTTAAGGATCAAACGTCCCTCTGGGATATATCGGATGATTTGACCCGGCGGTGGAATATAGCCGGCCGCGACCGGACCGTGAAACTCCAGAGGCAGGAGAAAAACGGGGCGGGGCAGTTCAGCAGGCGAAAAAAGAGACAGCGGTCTGGGGGAGGGCATCCCGGACCGCTGTTGGAGGGGAGAGTGAGAACCGTAATGTACTGAATTCTAAGTTGCGTATCGACCCGAGGTCGTGAAAAACTTTAGACAAAGCCAACGCAACCTCACCGGCCGAGTGGTATCTTCATTGAATGTATACGTTTTGCAAGGGGAAAGGTTTCGGGGATTGGGGCGGTTTTTTCGAGTCGCTCCTTGGTGATTCAGGTTTTGCCAGAGTGGCAGGCAAGTGCTGCCGACTGTCGATTTGGCATCTGCCGGATTTCGAAGCGATGTGGGGCCCTTGAAAACACCATTCCATAACGATCTGTATCTAATGAACTTACAACGAGACGTCGCGTAAGTGCAATTGGCACATTGGTTGCATAAGTGAGTTCCCTACGAATCTGAACGCATGATGCGTCGGGTTATTCTTCAGGAGTCCAATGTCATGGCAAAGCCGATTGGAATTGATCTTGGCACGACTAATAGCGTGGTAGCAATCATGGAGGGCGACCAGCCTAAGGTGTTGGTCAACGCCCCGGGCAGCCGTTTGACCCCGTCGGTCGTTGGGTTCACGGATAAGGGCGAGATTCTCGTGGGGCAGCCGGCTAAGCATCAGCAGGTGACCAACCCCAAGAACACGGTATTCTCGATCAAACGCTTCATGGGTCGCCGACACAGCGAGGTGGCCACGGAAGAGAAGATGGTGCCGTATGAAATCGTGGGCGGCCCGGAAGAGTACGTGAAGGTGCGCGTCCGGGGGAAGGACTATACGCCCGAGCAAATCTCGGCCATGATCCTGGGCGATCTGAAGAAGACCGCGGAAGCGTACCTGGGTGAGCCGGTCAAGGATGCCGTGATCACCGTGCCGGCATACTTCAATGATGCCCAGCGCAAGGCCACCAAGGATGCGGGCGAGATTGCCGGGTTGAACGTGATCCGTGTGCTGCCGGAGCCGACCGCGGCGGCGCTGGCGTTCGGAATGGATAAGAAGAAGAACGCGAAGATCGCCGTGTTTGACCTGGGTGGCGGCACGTTTGATATCTCCTGCCTGGACGTCGGTGAAGGCGTCTTCGAGGTGCTGGCGATCAATGGTGATACGCACCTCGGCGGCGACGACTTCGATGAGGAATTGATCAACTACCTGGCCGACGAGTTCAAACGGCAGGAAGGGATCGATCTGCGCAAGGACGCGATGGCGCTGCAGCGTTTGAAAGAGGCTGCGGAGAAGGCGAAGATCGAGCTTTCCACGGCGATGGAGACGACGATCAACCTGCCGTTCATCACCGCCGACGCGAGCGGGCCCAAGCATCTGCAGATGAACATCACCCGGGCGAAGTTTGAGCAGTTGATTGCACACCTGGTGGAGCGGTGCCGCAAGCCGGTGATGGATTGCCTGCGCGACGCCAAGCTGAGGCCCGAGCAGGTGGACGAGGTCGTGCTGGTTGGCGGCTCGACGCGTGTGCCGATGGTGCAGCGACTGGTGAAGGAACTGTTCAACGGCAAGGAGCCGAACCGGAGCGTGAACCCGGACGAGGTGGTCGGCATTGGCGCGGCGGTGCAGGCGAGCATCGCGACGGGCCAGATGAAGGACATCCTCGTGCTCGACGCCACGCCGTTGTCGCTGGGCGTTGAGACGCTGGGCGGCGTGATGACCGTGCTGATTTCGCGCAACACCACGATTCCGACGGAGAAGAAGGAAGTCTTCTCGACGGCGTCGGATAGCCAGCCGGCCGTGACGATCAACGTGCTCCAGGGCGAGCGCGATTTCGCCCGAGACAATCGTCTGCTGGGCCGCTTCGAGCTGACGGACATCCCGCCGGCTCCGCGCGGCGTGCCGCAGATCGAGGTGACGTTCAAGGTGGACGTGAACGGAATTCTGACGGTGTCGGCAAAGGACCTGGGCACCAGCAAAGAGAATCGAATCACGATCACGGGCAGCGGCGGCCTGTCGAAGGACGAGATCGACAAGATGAAACGAGAGGCCGATGCGCATGCCGCCGACGACAAGAAACGCCGCGAAGTGATCGATCTGAAGAACCAGGGCGATACCCTGGTCTACCAGATGGAGAAACAACTCCGCGAGTATGGCGACAAGGTCACCCCGGATGTGCGCGGCAACATCGAGAGTGCCGTCAACACCCTGAAAGAAGCCCTCAAGAGCGAAGATGGCGACCGGATTAAGAAGGGGATTGAGAACCTCAACCAGGTCGCGTACAAGCTTGGCGAGGAGATTTACAAGGGCGCGGGCGGCCGGGCTGGAGCGGCTGCAGGGGCGGCGGGCGCTGCCCCGGGTGCTGAACGCGGCGCGGCCGGCGCTGCCAAGGGCGGTGAAGGGAAGAAGGATGAAGACGTCATTGATGCTGAGTATGAAGTGAAGGAATAGAGCAGACCGCGACACGTGAAAAGTGAAAGAAGGGTGCCGGGCGACCGGTACCCTTCTTTCACTTTAGTCGGCCGCGGAGGTGTCTCTCGGGCTCGCGTATTTGGTGTTCTGGCTTGGGTCGCTTATCCTGATCATTATGTTCGATCGAGAGTTTGCGCAATGGTTCTTGTCGCGGGTGGAGCCTTTCAAGGATGTGCCGGCGGAAAAGCTGGCGGCCGATCGGGAGGCGATGCGCTGTCAACAGGAGTACAACCGCAACTACCATAGTTTTCTCAACCAGGCGGTGTTGCCGGCCATTGATGCCTTGGTGCAGGTTCTGGCGCGGAATGGGATTGTCCATCGCGTCTCCACGTGGGGCAACCAACTGTCGCTGCGGGTTCACCTGGCGTGGCGTTGGGGGGAGTTGGTGATCATGCAGAGTCACGAAGACTGCGTGACATTTGAGCACCACATCATCACGGAAGGCGAGAAACGCGGCGAGGATTCAACGCAGGATCACTCGCACTTGTATGATTTGAGGGATCCGTTGCCTGGGGTGGTGGCTGCCCAGGAATTGCAGTTTTTCCTGGGACGGCTGGCGCAGGATCTGGTGGAATCGGGGCCGGAAGGGGAGCTTCCGCCGGGCGAAGGCGAAGAGGAGCCCCCGGCCTGATTCTTGGGTCAGTAGGGTGTTGGGCGGAATTGGGGATGCATTGGGTCCCTGCGGTTGCGTCGTGGGTTCAGGAGGTCGTTTCCGGTTTCAGGGAGAAAGCGGGGTCGCTATGGTCGGCTTGCATCGCGAAGACAAGGATGGTCTCACCGTCTTGAAGTTGAAGGGCATGCTCACCTCGGAAGAGGTGCATGAGGTGGAGATGCCGTTCCTGAGCATTGCGGACCGGCCGGGGGCGCGGGTGGTGGTGGATCTGGGCGAGGTCGAGATGGTAACCACGCCCGGCTTGTCGATGTTCATCGCGGCAGCCAGCCGGGCCAAGCAGTCCGGCGGAAAACTTGTGTTTACCGAGGCCAAGCCTCCGGTAAGCGAAATCCTGGATCGTCTGCGGCTGAATACGGTCCTGACGACCGTCCCCACCTTGGATCAGGCCATCAGCCAGGCTCGCGTCTAGCAATTCTCCTAATTGTTTGCGAATAGATTTGGCAGGCGAGCGTATACATCCATATCGCAGCCTAGCCGCTTACCTCCATCCGTACGGAGGATGCTCTTTTCCGATTGGATCTGATCTTGGTGACATTCGCCACGCACGGGCGAAGCCGCTATGATTAAACGTATGGCAACGCGAGGTTCAAAAAAGCGATTGGACTACGATATTGTCGAGCCCATCGGCAAACGAGTCGTCATCCGCAAGGATGAGAATAAGCGGGAAACCAAGAGTGGTATTGTCCTTCCCGACAGCCACGAGATTCCGGTCATCACCGGCCGAGTGATCTCGATCAGTAAAGAGATTGAAAACGACGAAAACCACACGATCAAGCAGTACGACAAGGTGTTGTTTGATCCGCGTGAGGCGATTCCGGTCGAACTGGAGCATGACAACAAACTCTTTGTTGTCGCGATTGATCGCGTGCTGGCGATTTTCCGGCGTTCCGAGCAGGGAAAGTCGGGCGGTGTCGATGAATCCAAGACGAACGACTTCGAAGAAGATTCGGATGATTCGGAGACGCCGGGCGATGTCTGATGGTTCGGTGCCTGTGGCTGGTTCGGATTATTTCGCAGAGTAGACTCCAATGGCAAAGCGAGTCGTTTTAGTGGGCCACTGTGGGCCGGACAGTAGCTATCTTCGAACGGCCATCAAGGCTGCTGACCGCACCGCGCAGATCCTGTCGGCGGAGAGCGAAGATGAGCTTACTGGGGTGATCAGTGGTGGCGTTGATTTGGTTCTGCTGAATCGCCAGATCGATTTCGGTTTTCCGGAAACCGAGGGAGTGGAACTGATTCGGCGGCTGCGGCAGTCGAATCCACAACTGAAGACGATGCTGGTCAGCAACTATCCCGAGGCCCAGGCGGCGGCGGTTGCGGCCGGGGCGCTGCCGGGATTTGGCAAGCGGGAATTGGGATCGCCGCACGTGGTGGAATTGCTGAAGTCCGCATTGGCGACGTAGCGGGAATGGTTGTCGGTGGGGGGCAGGCTTGTTGGCGACGCGACAGATGCGTTGCGCAGGAGAATTCCTCCCCCGGGAACCTGATGAGGATGTGCTGTCTGCCGCGGACGAGGCTCACACGGGCAGCCCGAAACACTGGCGAGCCTTTTGACATACAGGCCCACCGATCTCCAGGCTTTGACACGCTTTGGGCCGGCGTTCGTAAATCGTGCATTCACAGCGTACGCCGATGCACCCAGCCAGTGCTGCGCAGACGCGCAGCCCCTCGGGTGTCACGCAGGTTTCAACGGCGTCCACCACACGCATGGCCGGCTCGATTGGATAGTCATCGGAGTAGGGGCAACCGGCGTCGTGAAAGCGAGTCTCAGAGTCAACGGTTGCCCCAGTGCGCTCGTCCCGCGATGGCGATGCACAGCACGCCCCACAGGTCTGGCAGTCGTAGATGGAACTGCATTGAGCCATACAACAACCTGCGACCTTATATTTAATTATACCGTAACAACCGTTGGCAACCAAGCTGAAAAGATCCCGGCACGGTCATTTCCAAACAATTGGGGCTGTGTTGTTGAGAAGCATGGCCAATTTCAGGATGTAGGACTCGTCGGCTCTGCACCAGGGCAGATCGACGACCTTCGCGAGTTCCTCGGATTTCTCGTCCAGGATCATGGACTTGGCGGAGAAGATCTCCAGGGCCATGGTGGGGAAGGAGAAGGGGCTTTCGTTGCGCCAGAGCAGTTCGGCGTTCCACGCCAGCCACCAGGTGGGGCGGTGATAATCGACATAAACATCCATCAGATGCTGGTGAATGGGACCTGCATGGCGGGCGAGCAGGCGGGCGATTTCGGGAGTGAGGTGGCGCCAGCGGCCGAAGATGGACCGATTGGTGGGTGTGGGGAAGATGAGGCCTCCTTCGGTATAGGCCAGTTCGTATTCGAGACGGGCACGCAAGGCGGAACGCGTTCGCGGCAGAAGGGTGCCCAGCGTGACCGAGTCTTTGCAGTGGCGGGCGATGCGACAGGCGGCGATCAGGCCGGCGAGTCGGCCGTTGCCACAGTCGATTTCGGACTTCGGCGGGTCGTATTGGATCAGGTTTTGGAGGCTTGGCCAATCGCGTTCGAGCCGAGCCCAGTCGTTACTGACGTGGGCCCAAAGCCAGAGGGGATAGATTCGCGCGGTATCGGTCAGGAGGATGTCATCCTGGATTTTTAGAAGGGATTCGGGAGCCGGGTCGTAGGCAGAGCGAATGGTGCCGGCATGTGCGTTGTAGGTCTTTTGGCCTACAGGTCCGGACAGGGGGCCGCCGGGTTCGGACAGCTTTGCGACCTGGGCGCGGACCTGGATCTGTGTGGCGAGCGGGAGATGGGGGTAGGCCATCGCCAAGGCATGGAGCGTTTGAGTCGGATCGACAAAGAGGCGGTAGGCTTCGATGGGGTGTTTTCCGGCCGGGAAGAGCAGCGGCTGCCAGGGGGTGCCGATGAGCTCTTCGACGGCGGTGGTCAGCTTTGTTTGGCAGGCTTCATGGGCAGGGTCGTTCGTTGCGGTCCAGTTGGGGGTTTGCCAGATGATTTCGTCGAGTTGGGCATCGGTGATGGCGGCAACGGCACGTTTGGCCTCTTCAGTGAGCGGACGCTGGCGCGTGCCGGGCATCTTGTCGGGCAGGCCTTTCTGCAGAACGGTCTCGAGGCGAGGCATGCCAAGAATATCCCAGTCCCACTTCAAAGTCTGGATCTTCTTCCAATCATCGGCGGTGAGAGAGTCCTTGGGCTCGGGATCGCGCGTTGCGGCTTTGCCGTCGGGTTGCATCCTGTAGGCCAGGAGGACGACGCCGGCGCTGATTTCGTGGGTGGGGAGATAGTAGAAGCTGTCGCCGTCGATGACGATGGAGGTATCGATGACGCTTCCGCCGCCGTAGACGGCCGTGCCACGGGCGAACCATTCCCAGCCCATGGGGAGGGGTTTGCCGCTGAGGAAGATCGCCCAGAGGCTGTTGGCGGTGCCGGGCTGGACTTCGTGGACGTTGTTGCACATGGGGCCTGGGTTGCCTTGGAGGGTATCGAGGTTCATGGCGTTGACGTTGTCCTGATGGGTGTTGAACAGGACTCGGCCGCCGACGCAGAGCTGAGACTGTTCATCATGCACCAGCAGCAGGCTGTCGTTCCAGCCGTAGGTGCGAGACTGATCCATGATTGGCGTGATGTGGCCAGTGTGGGGATCGAGATAGCCGACGTTGAGGAAGGGACTGTAGTGTTCGTAGCGACTGCGCAGGAGGGCGGAGTATTTGACGATCACTTTGCCATCGGGGGTCACCAGCGGCGGGGCGCCGGGGCCGTTCATGCTTTCGGTGTAGACGATCGGAGCGATGAATTTCTGTTTTCCCGTCGTGGGGTCGAGGACGAAGAAGGTTTGATAGGCGGGCTGGTCGATCAGGCGTTTGCGGAGGTAATCGAGTTGCTTCTGGTAGGTTTCGGGCTTCTGCATCAGCTCGAAATTGGCTTGGCGGAGACGATCGTTCTCGTCTTTCTTGTGACGCCAGCTGGCAAAGTCGCCGAAGACCTCTTTGACCATGTCGAGCATAGTGTCCTGGATGGTATCGAGGGGGGCGCAGGGAGTCGTGGTGATCATGACCGAGCCATCGGGAGCGATGACGGGGTGATAGCCACGGAAGCTGACGCCGGGGAGCTTGGCACTTCGCCAGAGTTGTTTGCCGCTGGTCAGGTCGAACGCATAGACGTGCATGTCCTCGCTGCCGATGTAGACGGACTTGGATTTCGGGTCGATGGCGGGGCTGCAGAGGAGCGGGCCGCCGGTGGGGGCGGTCCAGAGAACAGTCCCCTGGTCGATATCGCAGGCATAGAGGTTGCCATCGCGGCTGCCAACGAGGACTTGTCCTTCGTAAATGGCCGGGGCGTTCCAGATGGCGGCTCCGGTCTGTTTGGTCCAGGTGAGCGAGCCATCGGCGATATTGATGGCGTAGAGTCGTCCGTCGCCGGAGCCGAAAACGACTTTGCCGCGGGCGGCGGCGCAGGTGTGGAGGATGGGGCCGGCGGCCTGATACGTCCAGAGATCCTTGCCGGTCTGGGTATCGATGGCATGCAGGATGCCTTTGAGGGTGCCAACGAAGCATTTGCCGTCGGTCACAATGGGCTGGATACCGGTCATGAGGCCTTCATCGGGGAAGGCGCGGTACCATTTGCGTTCGAAGGGCGGGCGGATTTCGGTGGCGGTCGTGCCGCTTCGCGATGCATCGCGTGCCAGCATGGGCCAATCGGCGTTGCACCACTGCGTTGCGAGGAGACAAACCAAAGCTGCGTGGATCCAGCGTTGTGTGCCCATGTTCGTTGCTCCCATCGTGTGCCTCTGATGTGGTCGGACCCTGACAGGATAGCGAGGTAGCTTACCAGAAGGATGAGTCGTGTGCATGCCCAGCGAGGGCGGGACTGGCTTGGGAAGGGTGGGCTGGGAGAGGAACCGAGCGGCGCGAAGGGGCATTGGGCGGCAGCACGCGGGGCTTTGCCGTTTGGGGCATGGGCGTTTATGCTACTGGGCTTTCGCGGGTTAGCGTAAGGACAAGACATGGATCGAATCAGTCTGTACTGGAAGAATGCAACGGCTGGCGCCGTCGGGGAGAAGCATGGCGTCAGCGACAAGGAGTTGAAGGAGATTGCCCCGCGCATCAAGGATATCACCAAGCAGATGGCGGACGAACGCAAAGCCGGCGGGCTCCGCTATCGTAATCTGCCATACGATGAGGACATGATCGACAGCATC
>JBLNDH010000057.1:0-3460 GCA_050261455.1 Bacillota bacterium | reverse complement strand
GGGTTTCCGTCGAAAGTCTCACCGCCTTGGCTAAGGTCGCGAGCCTCAATGGGGCGGGGATCAGCGAGGTTGCCGACGCCTTCAAATTCCTCGGTAAATCGATGGCCGAGGCGGCAGGCGGTAACCAAGACACCCTGGCCGCCTTCGGCCGCCTGGGGGTGTCGATCGCCGACGGCGCTGGCAATCTCCGTCCCTTGGAGGAAGTACTCCTCGACGTGGGCGAGGCCCTGCGCAATCTGCCCGACGGCGCCCAACGCACGGCGGCGGCCATGGATCTGCTTGGCCGCGGCGGCGGATCGCTGATCACCACCTTCATGCAGGGAAAGCAGTCCATTCAAGACCTCATGGCCGAGGCTAAGCAGTTAGGGGCGGTGACGACGCAGGCCGACGCGGAGGTTGCGGGGGCGTTCCAGGACTTGCAGGCAAAGATCGGCTGGGCCTGGGAAGGAATCAAACGGCTCTTAGCAGAGCCTATCATGGAGGCCCTCAGCCCCATTCTGGAAAACCTGCTGAACTGGATAGAGGCCAACCCCGAGTTCATCAAGGCAAAGGTGGCGTCGCTGTCAAATGCTATCGTGAACGCGGCGTTGCTGATGGGCCAAGCGTTGGAGCATGTGATCGCGAACCTCGAAAAGTTTGTGGGCTTGATCGGGACCGCCATGGGAGCCTTAGGAGGGGCGGCTACCGGGGCTTGGATTGGGTCGTTCTTCGGTCCTGTGGGGACGGTCGTGGGCGGGGTAACCGGCTTGGTCGGCGGAGGGATTGCCGGAAGCAACTATGCCCATGGTCTGTTCCAGAATCCGGTGATCAACAACAACTTCACCAACACCTTCAAGCTCGACGGGGATGGCCGGGAGTACAAGCAGTATAGCGATCTAGTTCAATCCGTGACGCGTTCCGTGCAGTTAAGCGTGTCGGAGGCGGCGCGGCAGGCCGTCGAGGTAGGGCTATAGCATGGCAGAAATCGCGACGCTCATGACCTGCTCCATCGGGGGCAACTGCTTCCAGATCGACGACTACGAGGTCGCCTCCGCGCCGGACTTCCGGCTGGGCATCCTGGTCGGCCACAAGGTGACGGTCGCGGGGCAAGGGTACGTGGCCGGGACCGACGCGTCGGATTTCGCCGCCCAGCTGCGGGCCACGCAGGGGGCGTTTCGCCTGCAGGGGCAGGATTGCGTGATCAAGGGGTTGGGAGGCCAGGTCGAGTTCGAGCTGTTGGCGGCCAACTGCCTGGGGGGCGGCCCGTACGTCTCCTTCCGGCAGCTGGCCAACAAGAGCGGCGCGGCCTTGAGCCGCCGCTTTGAGTTCACCATCAGCTCGGATCGGGACCTGAGCAGCTCCGGCGGTTCGAGCGGCCAGGAGGAGGACTCCGACCCCTTCAAGGAGTACGCCAAGGCCACCACCACCGAGACCCCCAATGGCCTGCGCAAGATCCAGTGGGAGGGCCAGAAACGCGGCACCGACATGGCCGGCTATTACGATCAGCTGCTGGCGTCGATCCGCGCGGCGTACGGCTGGCCGGCCTGGACGCTGACGGGGGTGAAGGAACTCAACGCCGCCGGCGATGAGCTGAAGTACACCGTCGCGGCGGAAGAGCTGGCCGAGCCGCTGCCCTCCTACGGCGACCTGCGGGCGCTGGAGGGCGAGGCGAGCACCCTGCGCGAGCGGGACGAACGCGGGCGGCTGCTGGTGACCTACGCCTACGACTTCGCGGTCGCGGGGGATCCGTACCGGCTCTATGCGATGCTCCGGCCGGATTCCCAGACGGAGGGCCTCCCGCTGCGCGAGCGGTTCGAATGCACGACGCACAAAGAGGTCCGCATGCGGGCCAGCTTCACGCTGCTGCGCAGCGCCGAGGGGGACGACCTGCTGGAGTGGGACTGCGCCTTGGAGCTGGACCAGTACGAGGCCCTGGCCCGGGCCGAGCCCTATGAGGGGATCGGGGTGCAGCTGGTGTACACCGCCGCCGAGCCCTATCGGATCACCCTCCGCGGGCGGGCGGTGGGATTGGCGGCCTATCCGAAGGAGCCGGCGATGCCGAATCTGGCCGAGCAGGGCTACCTGCCCGAGTTCCGGCCCAAGATCCGCCTGAATCGAGTCAATCGCTGGGAGTATGAGACCACCTGGGCTTACGGGTGGGTGGGCAGTGAGCCGCCGAAGCCGGAGGGGCTGGCGGAGCTGCGGCGGCTGTGCGAGCGGCCCGAACAACCGGAGTTCTATTGATGCGCAACCCGGGCAAATACAACTACATTCGCCTGGTCCTGGACGAGGAGGGGACCGTGATCCCGCTGGCCCTGGAGTCGGAGTTTGTCCTGACGCCGGGGCTGAAGCCGAACGTCAATTGCTTCGTGGTGCCCGCGGCGGTTTACCAGGCGCTCCAGGCGGCCAAGGCCCGCACGGGCACGCTGCAGTTCTGGTACAACGACGGCGACGATTCCGGGGACGGGGAGACGCCCGGGGAGCCGGATTACCAGTTACTCCGCGTGAGCGTGGTGGACGTGCAGCCGGTGCTCCTGGAGCAGCCGCCCCAGGCCGCGCCGCGCATTGCCAAGTATCGGCTGTGCCTCGCCGATCGCCGGCAGGCCTTCCTGCCCCCACGCGGCGGCGTGCTGCGCCGGGGGAAAATCAACCCGGTGGGCTCGGCCACGCCGTACACCAATGTGCAGCTGATTCTGATGTGCCTGGAGGCGATGGGGTTTGCCCTCGGCGAGGGCTACGAGATCGTGGGCGATCCGAATACGCGGCCGCAGCTGTGGGACCTGGAGTGGCGGGGCAATCACGCCCCCACGGAGCTGGCCAAGATCCTGGACGAAATCGACTGGGTCTGCGCCCTGCGCAGCGACGGGTTCCTGCTGCTGTCGCCCCGGGGCGACGCGACGTTCAACGCGACGCTCCCCGCCGAGCAGGTCCTGGCGACGTTGGACCTGCCCAACATCGACCGCCGCGGCCAGACGGTCGTGTTTACCAGCTATCCCAATGCGGTGGTGACCACGGAGACGATCTATGGCCCCAGCGATGACACCTGGCAGTTCGTGGCCGAGGACTACTTCGGATACCAATGGAAACCGCTGAAGGAGCTGGAGGCAGTGGGGAGCTTCCCGCCCGAGGAGTTGCTGCGGCAGCGGTTCCGCCAGGTTGGGGCGGGTCTGGACGCCTGGTACATGGAGCAGTTCTTCCGCTTCATTCGCCTGAATCCGGCCACGCGGCCCTATGCGGTGTTCCGCGAGGTGATGGAGAGCTCGGGGCGGGCGAAGCAGTTGGTGGTGGAGGCTAAGATCGCCGTTCAGGACGCGGCCGGTAAATGGGCCAACAGCCCCAACTGGATTCCGTGCCAGGTGAGCTACTTGCACAACCCGATGCTGGGGGTGAGCTCGATCCTGCAGGTTTCAGAGCGGCTGGCCCGGGTGGAGGGCGAGGGCTACGCCGGGGATCTGCTGGACAAGATCGTGCCCCTGCAGAA
>JBLNDH010000056.1:0-9724 GCA_050261455.1 Bacillota bacterium | reverse complement strand
ACGCCGGGGCAGCAGATGCTGCGGCGGAGTGTTCGCAGGGTGATGCAGAATCCGGCGTTGGCGAAGCGGGTTCAATTGACGGAGGAGCAGCGGCAGAAGCTGAAGCAGGTCAATCTCAAATCGGGGTTTGAGGTGGCTGATCAGGATCGGGCGAGGCTGGAGGAGTTGGCGAAGGCTTATCAGCAGGCGGCGGCAGGGGATGCGAAGCGGGCGGCGGAGAAGGCGTTGTTGGATGCGATGAAGGCGATCGCCGCGAAGGGCGGGGTGCTGACGCAGGAGGCGATGGCGCAGAGTGTGAAACAGATTCAGGAGATTTTGACGGCGGAACAGATTCGGGTGTGTCAGACGATGGAGGGGAAGCCGACGACGCGGCCGGCGGGGAAGGTGGGGGGAATGACGAAGGCGAAAGCCGAGATGCCAAGCAAACCAATGACCAGATCGGCACAATGACCAGATTTGCACAATGACCACGGACCAAATCCCAATGACCAAGGAATGACCAATGACTCAATGACGAAACGGGTAGACGGCGGATGGGCGGGGTTGGGGCCGCGGAACCGCAAGCGTGGTCTTGGGTCGGAGGGCGAAGGGAGGATTACCACACTTAATTGACAATTGAAAATTGACAATTATCAATTGTCAATTGAAGAGGGAGGGGGATGGGGAGAGGGAAGTGGTCGAGAAAGTCGGGGGAGCAGGAGGAGGGCGGTGCCGAGGAGAGAGTGGAGGAGGAGGGAGGGGAGGAGAGTGGTGGGGAGGGTGTAGGGGATGTCGTCGCCGAGGTTGGTGAGGATGTAGGCCAGGCGGTATTGGGGCCAGGGGATGGGGAAGGCGTTGGCGAGGTAGCCGTTGAGGGCGAAGAGGGGATGGGCGGGGACGAGGGCGGCGGCAAGGCGTTCGCCGGGGGCGCCACGGAGCCAGGGGGCGAGCCAGATGGGCCAGGTGAGCCAGGCGAGGGCCAGGAGGACGGTGGTCGCGGCAGCGGCGACGGGACGCAGGCCGAGGCGTTCCAGCGAGAGGGCGATGCCGCAGAGGGCCAGGGCATAGGCGGCGAGCAGCAGGTAACAGCCGAACCAGTGGCCGAATCCGACGAGGGATTGGAAGACGGGCAGGAGCCAGGTGAGGGCGATGATGGAGACGATGGCGTCGGCGACGAAAGCGCGATTCCACCTATCGGTTTCGGCGAGGACCAAGGCGGGGCCGATGAGGGTAAAGACTGCGATGCCGCCGAAGTAGAGGCCCAGGGTTGGTCCGGTGGCGATGTAGCAGAGCAACATCAGGAGGGAGGATAGTAGAAGGGGAGCGGCTGCGGCGAGGATCCAGCGGCGGAGCAATTGGCCGAGGGTGGGACATTCGAGAATGCTGGGAGTGTCGGGCATGTTAGTAAGAATCAGAAAACCCATATCCTATTGCCAAGGATCGATTCTTGGCTCCAGAGCTCGCGAAGGCGCGAAGAAGAGACTTGCCACAGAGAACACAGCGCGGGCGTGACTCGCAACCGAAGTTATGGAGGAGAAGCCCACGAATCTCCACGAATTCTCACGAAGGAGCCGAGGATGAACGCGGATAGACGCGGATAGAACGCGCACGGGCAAGATGCCCGTGCTACGTTTCTGTTGCCACGGATGGGGCGCAGATGGACACCGATGAGTGTTCCTGAGGGTAGAAGGATCGGCAAAGGTGAAAAGCACTGAAGTGAATGCATGGGTGGGCCGCCCATGCCACGATAGAGTGTAGGGGCAAGATGCCCACGCTACGTGGGGTGAGGGGTGGAGCAGAGAGGCGATCAGGCACCAGCCGAGGTGTGCAGTTGCCTTGAGAATCTTCGCACCCGGCGAAGAAACGCATCGATTGTGGCACAGAGGAATGAACTCAATGTGTTTCTCTCCGTGTCGTTTGTGTTCTCTGGGGCGCATATCTGGCATCCAATACCCTCAATGACGGTTCTGCTTGGCCGGTTCGATGATAAGCCAGACGGGGGTGTCGCGTTTGGGGACGGTGTCGGGGTTGATTTCCCACTCCAGGGCTTCATTGGCGCTGCTGCGCAATTCGGGCATATCGAGAACGCTGTAGTCGAAGTTCACGACGGTTACGAGATAGCCGGTGGCGTCGGCGGCATAGCGGCCATCGTCGGTCAGGCGCGAGCCGGCGAAGACCCAGTGGAGGGGCGAGAGGGGGGCCTTGGTTTTGATCTGCCGCATCAGTTGGTGGGGCGGGAGGCGAACGAGCCGGCCGTCTTTCTCGAATTCGCAGGTGATGTCCAACAGGGGGCCGTGAGGAGGGACGCGTTTGCCCGATAGTTCGCGGTATCCGGGTTCGCCCGGGGTGAGGCCGATCAGGAGCAGGGCCAGGTGCAGGTGGGAAGCCTTGGCACGCGAGCGGAGGACGGTTTCATGTTCGGCCCCGCCGGCGGCACAGACGAAGAATTCGAGAGGAGCACGGGCGTTGACCGCTTCGCATTCCATGCGGACTTGCTTGTGGTGAACATCGATGAGCAAGTGGGGGAGGGAGGTGGGCCGGGTGGTGGGGGCGGTGGTGGGACGCTGGGCGCGGGCTTGGGTGGCAAGTGTGGTCACAAGCAGAGTGGCGATGATGAAGGGCGTGACCAGGGATTGGGGCAAGGGGATCGGTCGCCGTCGGGCGGGTGAGTACACCCACCCCTCCGGCGATCGTGGCAGACAGGAATGTCTGCCCCACCATGAGCCGATAGGGATGGCCACACCCGTGATGACGGTTGAGCGCATGGTCAAGCTCCCGCGAGCGGAATGGGGGCAGTGTACCGCGGTTGGGTGGAGTGTCACAATTGGATTGATCAAGGGAGAGGATTTGGGACGAGGATCGGTGGTCCTACAAGAGAACCCAGGGGATCAGTTCCCTGGGCGCTATTGGGGTGGGGGCGGCGATGATCTTACAACTGACGGAGAATCCGGGTCGTCGCAAAGCGACGAACCCGGCGTGGGGGAGAGCTTTACGAGATGGGAGATGGCGTTCAGAGCATCTCTTCGGCATCAAAGCAGGGTTGCTGACGGTTGAAGTAGACGGCACCCTCGTACCAGCCAATCACGGCTTCGCGGCAGCGGAGGATCGTGCAGGCGATCTCAAGGATTTTGCCGGCCTTGGGCGATGGGATGGACAAGATGCCGCCGTGACTGAGCGGCAGGCACTGGGGAGTGAGGAATCCCATCGCCTTCTGGGTGACGTTGCGGGTGTAGAGTAACCAGGGCGGCATGCCGGGCAGGTCACTGAAGAGTCGCAAGGTGGCCCGCACCCGGTAGGGGGTGCGTTTGAGCTTATGGCGATCGTAGATGGGGCGGGGACCTGCCTCCAGAGCCGAGATGATGAACTCAACCTCTTGTGGAAACGGAGTTTGGGCAAATCCAAGCGGTACTTCGGCCGTATTTGCGTCAATCAGGACCATTCACTCTCTCCCGTGTGATGTCCAACGATGCAGTGTGGTGTCCAACCCCGGACCCGCATTGCTCTGGCACTACATCAGATACAATACGGCTCGACTGGCAGGCAAATAATTCGGATAAAAAGGGGGTGGCGTGAATAGATAAGGGCAATTGTGAACAACAGTTGCGTTTTTTCGTAGGATTCCTTGCCAACAGCGGCTTGGTCCGTTACGATTCCCCGTTCGAAAATTGATTGGGAGTGCGATTCACATGAAAGCGAAGATTCATCCGCGTTATCAGACCTGCACCGTCAAGTGCGCGTGCGGGAACACGTTTACCACCCGTAGCACGTCGGCGAAGATCAACGTCGATATTTGCAGTGCTTGCCATCCGTTCTTTACGGGCAAGCAGAAATTCGTCGATGCGGCCGGTCGCGTGGAGCGGTTCAGCAAGAAGTTTGGCGGCACGTATAGCTTCCAAAAGACCGCTGCCCCGGCCAAGCCGGTTGCTCCGGCCAAGTAAGCCGATTTGTAGAAGTGATTCCTGTCGAGCGGCCCAGGCTGCTCGGTAGAGCACGATATTTGATGCCGTTGCGCCCTGAGCCCCCGTCAACCAGGCGCAGCGGCATCTTTTTTTTGACAGGGAAGTTGGGCTGACGGTGAAGACTGGGCGACATAGACTGCCGGACGCCTATGCGAGCCGGAGTGTGGAAGACTCGGTCTATTGTCGTCTGCCTGTTCATGTTGATGGGGGCGGGTTGTCAGCAGTACCCGGTGGCCACTCTGGATAGCGGAAAGGCTCCGCAGCCGGGCTTGTCGGGGCCTGTGGCGATCTCGGCGGTGCGGGCGATTTGCGAGCCGCCGGCGGGGTGGATGGCCAAGCCGCTGGAGATGAATCGGGGTCGGGCTCAGCAGACGTGGGTCAGCCCTTCGGGCAGCACGGCGTATGGGGTGATTGCGTTTCGACTGCCGCTGCCGGTTGGATCGGATCTGGCGCTGTGGGGGTTTCTTGGGGAGATGCGTAAACAGTACAGCGACGGGCGATTGTTGAGCAAGAAAGCGGATCCGACGTTGCCGGGCGTGCGTTTCCTGGCCGAAGGGGGGCCGTATCGGCTGCGGACGAACCTGATTCTGCATGGGGCGTCTGGGTGGGCGGTTTACGCGGGTACGCTGCGGGACAGGCCTGAGGATCCGGATGAGTTGAAATTGGCCGAGCGTGCTCGCGAGAGCACGGCCGTGGGGTTGATTGAGCAGGCGGCGCGATGAGGAGAATCGCCGGGGCGGCGCTACGTTCTGTTGGATTAGTTACGAGGCAATGTATTGCATCCGCACTGACGAAGGGCATCCGTTCACACACGGCGTAGGGAATCGTAGAAAAGCTCGGGAAAACAGGGCAAAACACGCGATCGGCATTTGAACCCGCCTGGTAAGACGGTACGATCCGCGCGGTTGTGGGGTATCGGGCTAGCGGGCATTCCGCGCTGTTATTCATGGGGCTTGTTGTATGGGCACTTATAGGGTTTCCCGTTGTGCAGCTCGTCTGGCTGCGTGCGGTCTGATGGTTTCCGTTTTCGCTTCTGGCTGTCAGATGAGCACGGTTCCGCCGCAGAAGATGGTGGAACATTGTCAGCAAATCACCGATAGCGGCTTGGCCGGTCCGATGGATGTTCCGACGCTGAAGGCGAATGGATCGTTCCCGACGGGATGGTTCTGCATGGGCACGCAGAAGACTCTGCTGTACAGCCATTGCCAATGGCGTTCGCCGAGCAAGCGTACGGCGGTGGGGATTACCTATGTGCGTATGCCGCTGCCGCTGAGCACGAATACGCTGATTTGGATGGCTCGGGGCGAGATCAGTAAGCGGACCACGGATGGCAAGCTCATGCGGGAATGGACGGACGAGATTGGCCGGCATTGGTTCGAAGCGGAGGACGGCAAGTATCACACGATCGGCTACGTGATGACACGTGGATTTGATGCGTGGATCAACTACACGGGGTACCGTGTGGGCGAGCCCAAGGAAGAGGCGGAGGTTGCGCTGGCGGGGAAGTCGTTGGAGACGATTCTGCCGGCGTCGGTGGCTGGGGCGTCACAGCCGATGAAGACGGCGTCGGCACAGTGATCGCGGGGGACGGAACGAGAGGGGAGTGCTGAGTGCGGAGTGCCGGCAGATCTCTGCGCCGTACCCAGCACTCAGCACTTTTTCGAGCAGCACTTCTTCGAGCGGAGGCGTGCATCTGGGCGGGTTTGTGCCTACAATTAGCCAACTGTTCGGTATGTATTACTCCGGGTTGGCGGTACATGGCTAAGAGCAAAAACAAGTCTCAGTTCCTCTGCAATCATTGTGGGTCGGTTCATCCGAAGTGGATGGGCAAATGTCCAGACTGTGGGACATGGGACAGTCTGGAGGAGTATACGCCGCCCACATTTGACGCGCGGGCGGCCCGGACCAGCGGGGGGGTACAGGGCCGAGCGAATCACACGGCGGACATCACGCAGGGGGCGGAGCCGGTGGCGATTGACGCGATTGATGAGGCGGATATTCCGCGTGTGCGCAGCGGGATTGCCGAATTCGATCGGATCCTGGGCGGAGGGGTGGTGCCGGGGTCGGCGATTCTGATTGGCGGGGAGCCGGGGATCGGCAAGTCCACGTTGCTGTTGCAGGTGGCCAATGCCTTGGCCAGCGGTGCGGAGGCGCCGGACGGTCCGAGCAAGGTCCTTTATGTGACCAGCGAAGAGTCGGCGCGACAGACAGGGTTGCGGGCGGCGCGGTTGGGGGCCAAATCATCGAACCTGCTGGTGCTGGCGGAGACGAATGTCGAGCGGATCATAAACCAGATTCACAAGCATCAGCCGACGATTGTGATCGTCGATTCGATTCAGATGATCTATAAGCCGGAACTACCGGCGGCGCCGGGGTCGGTGACACAGCTGCGCGACTGCTGCATGGATCTGGTGTATCTGGCGAAGACATCGGGGATTTCGGTGTTTTTCGTTGGGCATGTGACCAAGGCCGGGACGTTGGCGGGGCCGAAGATCATCGAGCACATTGTGGATACGGTGGTGTACTTCGAGGGGGATCGATATCACACGCATCGCATCGTCCGGTGCGTGAAGAACCGCTTCGGCAGCACGCATGAAGTGGGGTTGTTTGAGATGACGGGGCAGGGGCTGGTTGAGGTGAACGATCCGGGGAGGCTGTTTGTTGAGCAGTATGGGGCGGGAGGGCCGCCGAGCGGGTCGGTGCTGACGGCGGCGATGCAGGGCTCACGCGTGCTGCTGGTGGAGGTGCAGGCGCTGACGGCATCGAGCGTGATCGGGGCGGCCAAGCGGAAGGTGAGCGGCGCCAGCAGCGATCGCGTAGCGATGATCATTGCGGTGTTGGAGAAGCGATGCGAGTTGCGGCTGGCGGCGGATGATGTGTTTGTGAACATCGCGGGGGGCGTGAAGGTGGCGGAGCCGGCGATTGATCTGGCGATTGGCTTGGCGATTGCGTCGGCGCATCTGAACCGGCCGGTGGCGGCAGGGACGCTGGCGGTGGGAGAGTTGGGGCTCGGGGGGGAAGTACGCTCGGTGCCGCAGCTTGAGCATCGCCTGCGTGAGGCGGCTCGGCTGGGGTGCGGGCAGGGGATTGTGCCGCGGATGGGTGGGGCGATTCCGAAACTGGGGGGCATGGCGATGCACGAGATACGAACGCTGCAGCAGGCGATGGCGGATCTTTAGCGGTTGCCTGCCTGGCATGTCGCGTCCTAGACTTGGGTGGGAGTTAGGCGAGGTATGCCATGATTCTCACATCGCTCAATCGATATCGGGATCTGGGTTTGCTGCTTTTGCGGGTGGGGCTGGGTATCATGTTCATGCTGCATGGGATTCCCAAGTTCATTGGGGGGCCGGCGATGTGGACGGGGGTGGCGAGCGGGGTGGGGTTGACGGTTGCCCCGGCGTTCTGGGGCTTCATGGCGGCGTTTGCCGAGGTGGTGGGCGGGTTGCTCCTGATCTTCGGATTCTTCCATCGAATTGCGGTCCTTCTGCTGTTCCTCGACATGGCGGGAGCGCTGGCTTTTCACCTGCAACAACAAGGCCCGGCTGGTCAGTTTTCCGGGGGCTACTCGCGTCCCATCGAGATGATGATTGTATTCCTGGGGTTGTTTCTCACCGGGCCGGGACGCTACAGCGTGGATGAGGTGGTGCATCCGGAGGTACGAAGGCACGCAGGCATGTAGGCACGTAGGGGGGAAAGAGGGCTTGAGGTGAGAGGGCTCAGCGTTTCTGGGGCGAGATTTCGCGCAGGTATTGGAAGGAGTAGATGCCGCTGCCGTGGCCGTCGGACCACTCCAGACGCAGGGCGTAGCCGCCGACCAGTTCCGCATCCACCACGGCGATGGGCTTGGCGTAATTGCCGGGGAGCACCTGCAGCAGGGGCTTTTTGCCGCCTTTGTCCTGTTCACGCACGGTCTTGCAGAGGGCGCAGGGACACATCGTCCGCAGCAGTGAAATCGAATAAGTGGATTTGAGGCCATCCTGCCACTCGATCTCGAGCTTTTCGTTCTTCTTCAGGTCCAAGTGTATGGGGTTGGTTTCCAATGACATTGCGCAGACTCGTCTTTTTTTAATTGTAGGTTCGTGGTTGATCAGATGCCGTCGCCGTTCAGTAAACCGTGGGGTGGGGGAGGGGTGCCGGGCGGGCTGGTGAGTTTGGGCAGCCATGATGGGTCGAAGGGCTGGCCGCATTCGGGGCATCGGGGTTCACGCAAGCCGTACAGCAGATAGCCGCAGTGGGTGCAGGCACCGAACTGCCGCAGTTCGGGCACTGCTCTCCCGACCAGCCAACTCAGGGGAGCCATGAGCATGGTGTAGATCGCCCCCATGAGCATGAATGGTTCTCGAGCGGCGTTGGGTCCCCAACTGAGTATGTTGACCAGCGAGGCGAACAGGATGCAGATGGCCACGTGCCCTGCGCCGACGGCCGCCACCTGATGGTAGCCGTGACGCATTCCGTAGAGGATTGTCGTTAGTCCGATGATCGTCAGCACAGGCCCTGAGATCAGGACCGACTCCACATCGATCAGCGGGATAGCCAACCAAGCGCAGAGCGTGCATAGGATACCGAGCCCGAGGAGGGTTCGGGCTCGGTTGCGCGGGCCGGACCATAGCAGGCTGGGCCATTCGTTCACAGGAGCATTTTACCCTCATTTCGCGTCAGCAGCTCTTGGACTATGGTTTGGGTTCCGGCGATGCTAAGTTGGGTGGACGGCGCGGGCCATGATTATGATCCCAGCGAATCCAAGAATACCAAGCAGATTAAGCAGCAGTCCGATCCAGGAAAAAAAGGCGGCTGATCCGCCTCTAGACGTGCCTATCAATCCCAATGCGAGGCCAATGAGGAATACAGCGAAAACCAGACCTGGGAGCCACCAACCGCCACCTACAAGTCGGGGGGCAAGGAGGAAGGTGGCCACTCCCACCACAAACAGTCCGGATGAAACGAGGCCGCAGGCTGGGGATGGTTCCTGTCGATGACTCTGTGTTGCATAATCGAGGATCGGTCCTGAATGCATGTTGGAACACGCCTCGCTAGAGCATTTCCCGTTTAGGGGGACGCATTGCGCCGAACCCTCACCCTAACTCTCTCCCGGAGTACCGGGCGAGGGGGAAGGGAGATAGGCAAAGGGGCATCATCCTAGTTTCTGCTTCAACCGCTGCTGGACCATCTTGGGGTTCAGGCCCTTGGCGGTGCGCATGATCATGCCGATCAGGGAGCCGAAGGCGGCTTGTTTGCCGGCCTTGTAGTCCTGGAGGGATTTGGGGTTCTGGGCGATCAGGGCGTCGATGGCCTTGTCGATAGCACCGGTGTCGCTGACCTGGAGGAGGCCCAGGTCTGACGCGATTTGCTCGGCCGAGGCATCGCGTTCCAGAAGTTTTTCCAGCACCTTGCCTGCGGGTTCGGCGGCGGCAAGCTTGTTTTGATCGATGAGGTTGGCCAGTTCCGCGATGCGCTGGGGATTGAAGCCCACTTGCCCCAGGGCCAGGCCTCGCTCGTTGGCGATGCGCCGGCCATGCGAGAGCAGCACGTTGGCGACGCGTTTGGCGTCGGCGCCGGCCTTGACGGCGTTGTCGAACAGGTCGCCGCTGGCTCGATCCACGGTGAGGGTGACGGCATCGTCCGCCTTGAGGCCCATGGCTTCGACATAGCGTCTGCGGCGTGCGGCGGGCAATTCACCGATCTGGCTCTTGAGTTCCGTGAGCCAGACATCGTCCACGATGACGGGCATCAGGTCGGGGTCGGGGAAGTAGCGATAATCGTTGGCCTCTTCCTTGTCACGCTGGTGC
>JBLNDH010000055.1:0-6280 GCA_050261455.1 Bacillota bacterium | reverse complement strand
CACCTGGCAGCGGTGGGCTTGAGCCATCCTGACGATCTCGTCGAGCGTCTTGATGGCCCCGGCGTATCGGGCGTCGCGGCGGCTGAGCACATGAGGCATCAATCCCGCGTACTGCTGCGGATAGAGACGCACCAGGCTCTCCCAATCCACCAGGCCGACCATCAGCAAATGACGCTCGTCGGGAATCACGAAATCATCCACCGTCACTTTGATCGCGACGCTTGTGCGGGATTTGCCGGACTCGAGGACCTCGTAAGTCGCTTGATACTCCCCTGGCGGGGCGGTGGGGGGGATCTGGATGTCGATCCAGACGATCGGCGCCGGAGTGTTCGGCTCGTCCACTCGTGATGCGGGATTGGCGGCGCGATTGGCATTGCGCAAGGACTTCAGAGGAATCAATCCATCCTGCATCGCCAACGGCAACAGGGCCCGCGGAAAGACCTGCCCCTCGGCGGTGGCGCCGGTGTGGCGTACGAAATTCGCTCGCTTGGCGTCCACCGGCATGGGGAGCACCTGGTACGCTCGACAGACGCGAGCAGGAATCGTGGCATCGCCACATTTCAGGTCGTGCAACTGCAGGCCAGAATGCTTGTTGTCCACGGCATGCGGGAGTTCATTGAGCTGCAATGCCACCTGAATGGTTTCATTGCGCGCCCCACGCAGGATGATCGGCGCATTGGAGGCAACGGGTTTGAAGGGATCGCTGAAGCTGACGGCCTGCACACGGTTGGGAATGGTCGGTTGGGTGGCGGGGGGCTTCGATTCCCAAAACAGACAGCCCGACACAATCAAGCACCCGGCTGACAACAGTGCAAAGCAAAAGATGCGTCGCATGGCCATCATAATCCCAATCACAACTCTCTGGACCTTTGTCGCTTCTTGCCCGTTTGTCTTTCTACCCGATTAGCAGCGGTTCGCAGGGCCGGGTTCACTCTTGCTGCTCGGTTGCGTGATCCGTCTCCTGCCCACCCGATGGGCAACCCGGGCCCCGATGCCGCTTCTCTGATCAGTCAGTTGACCCCGGGGATATTTGCGCCCCAAACCGTTGCCTGGTTCACGATGACGCCAGTCTTGCGAGAAACCGCATTTTTGCCAGCGTCAAGGGCGATTTGCCACACACGACGTTGCTTGACCTTGCGGCCCATCGATCTTTGCTTATGCGTGGCACAACCTTTGTTCGTGCATAATAGCTAAGGAGTAGTTCATGACAAGGGTGAGGCCAGATGGGACGGTAGCGTCGAAGTTCTATGGACCGGAGGTTGCCTCGGTCGGCGTTCTTGGGCTTATGAAGCTTCAGGTGTGAGTAACCCGAACTCGATCTGCTGTGTAGCCTGTGTCTACAGGCTCCGTGTTACCTCCTCCGCTAGGCCGCATGGAGAACCTCCTCCATGCGGCCATTCTTAATTTCGCCGATCCTTAAATGGATGGCTTCGCATGCCTGTTGTCGGTCGTCGGGAAAGATGCTGCCGCTGCCCTTGCCTTTCGCCGTCGGATCGATAAACTCTAGCACACTTGGTGAGAGAGACTACCTCTCTGCCAATTCGCTCGCCCTCGACCCGATATCGGAGGCGGCCGGAATAATTGGTGTGGTCGCCTAGCGGTTTCGCCTCGGTTCCTTCAGGACTGTCGGTGGTTTAGCCGATGGTTCCCGGTGGTCGTCAGGGACCCATAAAATTACGGGGTGTAGCTCAGTTTGGTTTAGAGCGCTTGGTTCGGGACCAAGAGGTCGCTGGTTCAAATCCAGTCACCCCGATGAAAACGTAAACCCCTGCAAGATAACAACTTGCAGGGGTTTTTCGTTGGCTTTTGTGCCGCCTTGAGGGCGTCCTGACAACAATATTTGGGCCGTCCCCAACAATATTTCATCGTCGGACGATCTCGGGCAGCCCCCACTGGTTTGGAATGACGTACAGCCGATTGAGGCATAGTTGATAGCATGTAAAGAGCATTGAGTCAGCCATACACCAAGACTTTCCCTAGCAGCCGACCGGGCTCAACTTGCAACGTGAGGCATTCTGGCAGAACCGCTCTCCCTCCAACCCAAGCACCGCTTTCGCCCCCTTCCCCTCACCCCCGCCCGAGCGGGGCCTGAAGATGCCGCTGTGGGCCGGGGAGGCCCTCGCTGACGACAAAACGGCGGGCAGGCATCACTGCCTCCCGCCACGTCGGTGATTCCTGGTCGTCGTGGGCGGAACCCATCGCAACGAGGCATCTTATTCCCGATGACGCCCGCTCCGTTGAGTCAAATCGGTCTGGAAACAGCCTCGCCAGGAGACGATCCCAAATCCCGGCAGTCGCAGGCCAGCATTGGGCGGATCGGTGAAGTCGGGAACATCGCCCGGCAAATACCGGCGGCGGCGAATTGGGTACTGCTACTGCAATGCCTGGATGACCATGATCCGGGCAAATGGCTGTCCCAATCGCAAGTACCCCGACCCGAATGGCCCACTCATTTACTGCGAAGGCCAAACCGACTGCGTGGGCGACTGGATACCGCACGCATTCCTTGTGGATCGACAAGGATACGTTGTTGATCCGACCCTGCGGCATCCGGCCGAGCACCGATACATCGGCGTACCGCTGCGGGTCGAGTGGGTGAATGAGTGTATCGTCCAGACTGGGGAGTACAGCGACGTGCTGGCCCCGTTCGCCACAAGCCTCACCGAGAAGGAACTCCTGGAGCGAGTGATTGAACCGTTTCCTGGGCCGAGAAAGCGTTAGGGTTTACAACCAGAGCCCCGAAAACCGATCTGTGCCGCACCCTGCCAAAAAGTGGTTTTTCTGGAACTGCGACAAATGACCTATTACAAGTTTGGTTTACGATTGTTATTTTTTATGTTGCAGAAAACTAGTTTTTGGCATGGTGGAGTAGGGCTGCATGAGACACCGGTCCTCAAAAACTAAAAAGCCGGACTTCAACACGCACATACTCCCCGAAAGATTTCGTTTGGATCGCCCCTCGGCACCTGCTATACTTCTCCTAACTACTACACAACTGCCTTCGAACTACATCCCACTGCCTTCAACGAACTCCAATTGAACTTGATGTGTTGTTGCACTATGGAAACATTTTCTGGAGTGATCATATGGAAACGACGAAGGCCGAGAAGTTCCTCAAGGATACCTTTAACAACATTCAGACAGATGTCATGATCAGCGGAGATCAGGTCGCAGAGCGTTTACGGCGGATGGACTAATGTAAAACTGCGTGGAGCAGAAGCGCACTGAGAGCGGCCATAAGGGAAGTGGCAGAACTCGGCGACATGCTCGATCTGATCTACGCCGTGGGTTACGGGCGCACGCTATCGTGTGACGACTTAGCGGACATCCTGCTACTGAAGAGGAACGTGTTGCAGCATTTGATCGCAGCAGGCGTACTGCCTCAACCCAAGAGGAATAGGTACACCCGTAGCGAGGTGGCGGCTGTTCTCCAACCACTGGCACTGAGCATGACATCCACCTGGGCGTCGGCTCGATGAAGGGCTGGGGCTACCGCAGCAGCGTGAATGAGCAAGATTGCGGGCGGCTCCTGCGTCGGGGTTTGCAGCCTGAATTCCTGAAAAGGCCCAGGACAGGCAGCCCAGGAACCAAGCGGCTGCCGGTGTCTCGCTTCACCTTGGATTGGTCTGGCCCGCCTCACACTGGCCCGGCCATCCCATCCCGATTGGGAGTCCCAGCCCCGACAGTCGCTCCGCCTCGACGCCTGGGCCGGTCTGCGTGACTTCTCACGACCCTTGTGAGCCCTGTCCGACTCCTTACCCCGCTGCGCTGCCCGGCGGGGGTGGGCCGCTCGGAGCAGGACGAGAGGAGGCGGTATCATGTTCGAACCGTTTATCAACCGTCCCGTCCAATTAAAGGAAGATGTCCCGGCCCTGGAGCTGCACCGGGGCCAATGGGGCGTGGTGTGCAGCCGGTGGTCGGCTCCAGAAGCCTATGAGGTCGAGTTTGCCGCCGAGGGGCAGGGATATAAGATTCATGCGCTTCTAGCAGAGAGCCAGATCGACGTGGAAGCTGGTCAGGCCATTCCAGGGTCCTGAACGGTCAAGCGCAAGATCGGAGCAACAACCCCAAGCAGGCCGGGCACGAGGATGAAACCGCTCACCATCAACCTCGACCATTACCGTCGCCTGCGGGAGAGGATGCTCCGGCATCACAACGCCCTCGTGAAGACGACTCCTCGCAGCACGTTCCGAAAGTGCGCCAAGAGGCTGGGATTGCTGGAGGGCAACACACTCGGGGTGGAAAGCGAGAGCGAACTGATCATCCTCACGGATTACTGCCTCTACAGCCACCGCCAGCGGGGTCGGAACCTCGTGGAAAAATATCTGGCCAAGCTGCCGCCGGCCGACGATCCCGACGAGCAGGGTCTTCGGGAGGCGATGAGCAACGCCCGGTTTTCCCTGTTCCGGGTCGAGCAAGTGATCCGGGGAACCGGGGTGTTCGTGCGGGATCTGGTGCGGGGCGATGGGCTGTTCGTGGTGGATGAGCTACTGAGCCGGACCATGCGCCAAGGCCGGCTGCTGGGCGGGCGGCTGGTGCCGTTCCCGGACTACTGGATCACGACGGGGGCGGGATTCCCGGTTAGCCAGGAGACCGTGGCCTTGGTGCAGGCCATCTTCCTGCCCGCTCTGAAGTTCACGGAGGGCGACCTGTCCCAGCTCAGGCCGGCGGCGGACGAGGAGCTGGCGACGGTGGTGATCGGGGCGGCGCTCCAGGAGGGAACGACCTCGGACATCGAGTATCGCTGAGGAGGCGACCAGACATGGCAAAGAAGCCGTCCATCGTCGGCTAGTGGCGGATCAGGCATATGGAACAGTGGGACCAGGACTTCGTGAATGAGGCGGTCGAGGGCTACTTCCGCTTTGACCCGGACGGGGGCGGTGAGTTCCAGTTCGGCTATGTCCACGGCGGCATGACCTGCGAGTTCTCTGAACGGAACGGGAAACCCACGGTCGAGTGGACGTGGGAAGGCAACGATGAGATGGAGGATCCCGGCGCTGCGGTATCGGCGTCGAAGAAAGCTGGGGCTTTGCGTCAAGTGCGGCTATGACCTGCGAGCCAGCCCGGAACGATGCCCGGAATGCGGGACGCCGAGGCAATCGGGCAAGTGATCTTCCTTCCAGAACCAATGTGCGGAAGCCCTGACGGCGCCACTGGCCGAAGGCGTTATCGTATGCATCTCGATGGACCGGAGGTACCCGATTACTCAGTCAGCCGAACCCGGGGCAAGTTGCGGCCCACGGCGAATCGTTCTCACCACGGTCGGCTCCTTGGGCGACCTGCATCCTTATATCGCCCTCGCCCTGGGCTTTAAGGCACGGGGCCATGAAGCGATCCTCGCCACCAGCGAATGCTATCGGCGGAAGATCGAGACGCTGGGGCTTGGATTCCGGGCCGTGCGGCCGGACTCGGAATGGGTAAGCGACCCCGATGTGATGCAGCGGCTCATGGACCATCGCAAGGGGCTGGTGCGGATCGTGCGGGAAAAGTTCCTGCCGGTGCTGCGGGAGTCCTACGAGGATATTCTGGCAGCGACCAAGGATGCGGACCTGCTGGTGTCGCACCCCCTTGTCTATGCCGCCCGGCTGGTGGCGGAGAAGACCCGCCTTGCCTGGGCCTCCACGATGATTACACCGCTGGGCTTCTTCTCGGCGTATGACTTGCCGGTGATACCTCCGGCTCCCATGCTGTCGAGAGGGCTCCGGTTTCTCAGCCCACATCTCTTGGGACCGCTCTTGCGGCTCGGTGAGCGGGCTACTCGCTTTCTGGCCGAGCCCTGGTATCGGCTGCGGGCGGAGATTGGGCTGCCGCCCACCAACGATCTGAACCCCCTGGCCGACAGCCATTCGCCTGCCTTGGTGTTGGCCCTGTTCTCCAGAAATCTGGCCGACAAACAACCCGATTGGCCTCCTCAGACTGTCCTCACGGGATTTCCGGTCTACGACCAGGACGGCGAGGCCGGTTTGCCGCCTGCCTTGGCCCGATTCCTGGAGGAAGGCCCGCCGCCCATCGTCTTCACGCTTTCCTATTCAGCGGCGACCGTGGCCGGGCGGTTCTTTGAACACAGCATCGCTGCTGCAAAGCTGCTGGGCCGAAGGGCCGTTCTCGTCCTCGGCAGGAACCCTCGCAACAGGCCACCCACACTGCCGGAGGGAATGATGGCCTGCGACTACGCTCCCTTCTCGCAGCTATTCCCACGAGCAGCCGTGCTGGTCCACGCCGGGGGCATTGGTACAACGGGGCTGGCCATGCGGTCGGGGCGTCCGATGCTGGTGGTGCC
>JBLNDH010000054.1:0-7928 GCA_050261455.1 Bacillota bacterium | reverse complement strand
TCTCCCCCCAACTCTATACTCTGCCTCGTTATGACCCCTCAGCAGATCATCGAGAAACTTCAGCAGCGTTTCCCCGGCCAGATCCTCGAGGCCAAGGCCGACGACAAGCACCCGCGGGTTCACATCGACGCCAAGAATTGGCGGGCCATCGCCGAGTTCCTTCATAACGACTCGGAACTGCGGTTCGACTGGCTGGCCTGCCTCAGTGGCGTGGATTACGTCGCGGACGGGAAGCTGGCCGTCGTCTACGACCTGTGGAGCTTCGATCTGCACCACACCTTTGCCGTGAAGGCCTTCTGCCCGCGTGAGGATCCTCACGTTCCCAGCGTGGCCGACCTTTGGCGGGCCGCCAACTGGCATGAACGCGAAGCCTACGACCTGTTCGGAATCGTATTTGATGGCCATCCCGATCTGCGACGCATTTTGATGTCCGACGACTGGGTCGGGCATCCCTTGCGCAAGGACTACGTCTTCCCGCGCGAGTATCACGGTATCCCGGCGTCGGTGGAATTGGACTGGCAACAGCATCCCAATTACAAGTGAATTCCGGGCATCGAATTCAACAGGTAATCCACAATACTTTTTATCGCCCCTCGGCCACCGGCCAATAAGCAAAGACCGGAACAGGCTGTATATAAGTTTTTCATATTGCAGTACTTATAAAAACACGGCAGGCGTGCTGAAAAACGGCCCAGCCCGCTTGGCCGAGCGATCCAAAAAAAGTGCGTAAATCGCTTGAAATCCATCCGAGCGCGAGTATTATTACGCAAGTTAGTGGTCCCTTGCCGATGACGCCAAGGGAATTCAATGAGCCGATGAAGGCTCCGCCGCTGGTAAAGTGTCGGAGCTTCTTTTGTCGGGGGTACTCCCCGAAGAAGGTTCCCCCCCTCCTTCTTCAACCCCCGACATTTATATTACCCTGATCCGACCGGGTTCCCCCCGCCCGGTCGACTTCCCCCTAGGTCGGGGAACTTCGAGCCGCGGATCCCCCCCGTCCGCGGCTCATTTTTTTGCGCGCACGCCATCCCCCAAACAAGAGGCCTTGCCGGGTCATATCCCGACAAGGCCTTTATTTACAATAGCTTACAACAATTAAGCTCCGTGTCTCCGCCGCTTACTCCGTCTTTCCCGTCAATGCCGGTTCACCGGTCGGCCCAAAGCCCACATTCGTCTCCGCAGCCCAGACCAGCTCCTTCCCAGCAAACTTCAAGCGGACCGTAACGATGAATGGCGTCTCATAGAAACAGAGCTTGGCGGTAAATGTGCCATCCTCCGTCCAAGCCCCGCTCGCCGCTACCGGCTGCTCAGACATCTGCCCCCAAGCCATCCGCCCCTTCTGCCAGGTGCCGCGTCCACAAATCAGACGTCGTTCAACGCCACCGACGCATGTCACCAGCGTCACAGCGCCATCCGCCCCACTGCTCTCGAGCGTAATCGCCTCCAGCTTGCGCGGATTGGCCGGGAACACATACCGCTTGCCCAGCACCTTCCCTGGCGACCCAGAACCCTCCTGTGGACGTAGTGAAAGCCCCTTGAGGGTGTCTTCCAGTTTCCTCCTGGCCTGGCCATCCTCCGCCAACGGCGAAGGCTTCATGGCCGGCAACAGCTTGTCCCAAATCAGATTCAAAACCGCCTGCATGTCCTTCACGCCGCTCGTGATAGCGATCACCGCATCCTGCTCGGGCAGAACAATGCAATACTGCCCAAACGCCCCGTCGCCTCGATAGGCGCCATTGCGGCAGCGCCAGAACTGGTACCCGTAACCCTGGTCCCAATCGCTCATGGGACTACTGCCATTGGAAGTCTGTCGGGCAGTCGCCGCCTCGACCCACGCCTCGGGCACCAACTGCTTCCCCTGCCACTTGCCCTTCTGCAGGTAAAGCTGTCCAAAGCATGCAATGTCCTCGGTCCGGATATTCAAGCCAAACCCTCCCGCCGAGATCCCTTGCGGGCTGGTTTCCCAGGTCGGTCGTTCGATGCCCAGAGGCTCAAACAACCGCGGCCGAAGGTAATCAAGCACCGTCATGCCCGTCGCCTTCTGAACAATGGCCGAGAGCATGTACGTCCCCGAGGTGTTGTAGAGGAAATGGGTTCCCGGCTTGAAGGGGACAGGATGGGCCAGAAAGGTCTTGGTCCACGGCTCATCTGCGGTACGTGCCGGCTCGGTCTGATGTCCCGTGGACATGCGAAGCAGGTCGCTGACCCGCATGGCCTTGAGATTGTTGCTCGGCTCCGCCGGGGCCTCCTCCGGGAAGAACTTCAGCACCGGGTCATCCAGGCTGAGTTTCCCCTCCGCGATGGCCAACCCCACCGCCGTGGAAGTAAAGCTCTTACTGAGCGAATACAGCGAGTGGGGAGACTGGGCGTCATACGGCGTCCACCACCCCTCGGCCACCACATAGCCATGACGCACAAGCATGAAGCTGTTCATTGCGTCGATGTTCTTGTCGGCCGCCTCGATAAACGAGAGAACCGCCGAGGACGAGATGCCTTGTGCCTCCGGGCTGCTGCGTGGCAAGCCGGCCCCAATGCAGAGCGAACTGCTGACGGCAATCAATGCGATGATGGCGAGAGTCTTCATGCGTGTGACCTCAAAAGGATCGGGAAGGTCGAGCCGTCCTGATTCTCGCATGATTGCGGATTTTGCACAACCTGGCCGCTTGGTTGACGCAATTCCATCGTCGCTGCCGTCAATTATCTCGCGCCACATCGCCTCTCCCATGGCCGGCATGCTATGATCCCCCGCCTATGCGTATCGGGCCCATCGAGCTAGCTTTACCATTCTGTCAGGCCGGCCTGGCCGGCTACAGCGACCGCGCCATGCGGCTGGTGGCGCGACGGCGCGGCTGTCCTTACGCCACGACCGAGGCGCTCTTGGATATCACCATGCTCAATGGCGGCCAGGGGCTTAAGAAGTCAATCGATATCAATGACGAGGATCACCCCATTGCCGGGCAGATCATCGGCTCGGAGCCGGACCAACTCGCCCGCGCCGGTGTCATCCTGTATGCGCACGGGTATGACGTGATCGACCTGAACTTTGCCTGTCCGGTGAAGAAGATCAAGAACAAGGCCCGCGGCGGGCATATGCTCCGCGATGTGCCGCGGGCATTGGACATTCTCAAGGCCGTGCGGGAAGCGCTGCCACCCCAGGTACCCACGACCGTGAGCCTGCGGCGTGGGTTTGATGATTCGCCGGAATCGGAAGCAGCATTCTTCCAGATCCTGGAGATGGCGTGGTCGCTCGGCTATGCCGCCGTGCGCGTCCATGCCCGCACTGTCGAACAGAAGTACCTGGGCCCCAGTCACTGGCCCTTTCTCAAGGCCCTCAAGCAGCGATATCCCAACAAGACCCTACTTGGCTCCGGCGACGTCTTCACCGCCGAGGATGCCGTACGCATGCTGACCGAGACCGGCGTGGATATCTGCTGGATCGCCCGCGGCGCCATCGGCAATCCCTGGATTTTCCGCCAGGCCGCCGCACTCCTCTCCTCTTCGACCTCCTCAGCACTCAGCACCCAGCCCTCAGCACTGATCCAGCCTCCCTCGATCCACGAGCAGCGCGACGCCCTCCGCGAGCACTTCGGCCTGGCCATGGAGATCCATGGCGAGCAATTGGCCGGTCGCCGCATGCGCAAGATGGGCATCAAGTACGCCCGTTTTCATCCCAGTGCCGCCGAGGTCAAACAGGACTTCATCAACGTCAGCAGCCTGCGCACCTGGCAGGCCGTGCTGGACAAGTGGTACACTCACGACGGTCCAGGTCGGTGGCCCGATCCCAAAGCTGCCGATGAGGTGAATGACGACGTACAGTCCTGCGAGGCCGCTTGATATGAATCGTACTCCTCCCCGAAATCGCCTGGCCAAGCCGCTCCCCGAAGAATGGCGGCGTTTCCTGGTCGAACATGGAGTGCCCAAACGCAAGTACACCGCCGTCTGCCGGATTGCGCTTCCCGGCGACCGCGTGATCGATCAAGCCGTCATCGAGGAGGGGTGGATCATCGCGCTCGACAAGAAAGGCATTGCCGGCATCTTCGAGCAGCGAATCGACTTCGATCCGCGAACGATCCTATCGATCGATATCACCCAAGTGGTCTGATTCGGCTTTCTCGGGGAAACCCCAAAGAGAGAGCCCACGGCAGCGCCGTGGGCTTTAGTGTCACACAGGGTATTGTGCTGCTCCGCCTTTCCGCAAGCGGATTGCAGCGTACAGGTAGCCTTGTCGGGCAAGCGAAGGGTCAGCCCGCCGTGCGCCGCGGCACATTGACTCGGCTGCCGCCGCCCTGGGTTTGGTTATGAAGGACCTGACCCTGCAAATGGGCGGGGAGATTCGACTTCTGCGGCCCAAAGGTGTTGCCCAGCACATTGGACGCCAGCGAGCTGGCCGGCTTGTTGAGGCTTTCCTTCAGCTGCTTGAAGGTCGAGGTTTCCTTGTTCCCAGTAGCGACCTCGGCAGAGCCCAGCTTGGCCTTGGCAGCCAGCATGCGCGCCGCCGCCAACGCCGCGAGGTTGGTATCCACCATCGGCGTTGCCGCTGGTGCGGCCGCTGCTTCGGTCTTCTTCTTCAGCCGACGGACCGGCTTCTTGGGCGCCGATGCGTCGCCACTCGTTGCGGTTTTTCGCGTCTTGGCCATATTCAAACTTCCTCAGGTGGAATTCTACGCCTACCAGCCGTCCCGACAATACCTGCCGAGGACGAAAGCGACTTTTCCACGTCCAATTACAGACTCTCGAGTTACAAACTCTCGAGGCGCTGTTGCTTGTCCAATTCCAGAAGCGCCGAGATCACCGACTCCATATCGCCCTCGATGATTTGCGCCAGGTTAAAATTCTTCTCGCCACCACCTTCCCCGCCCAGGCGGTGGTCCGTGCAGCGATTCTGCGGAAAGTTGTAGGTCCGAATTCGCTGTGATCGATCGCCGGACCCCATCATGGTTCGCCGGGCATTGGTCATGGCAGCGTGCTGCTTGGCCCGCTCCATTTCGTACAACGTGGCCCGCAGCAAGGCCCAGGCCCGCTCCTTGTTCTGCGCCTGCGATTTGTACTCGGTCATCTTGAATTGCAGACCGCTGGGCTTATGCAGCAAGCGCCAGCCCGTTTCCACCTTGTTCACGTTCTGCCCGCCCGGGCCGCCGCCTCGGCAACCGAACTCCTCGACATCCTTCGGGTTGACCTCGATTTTCACATCGGGCATTTCCGGCAGGACTGCCACGGTGGCGGCGCTGGTGTGGATGCGTCCCTGGGCTTCGGTTTCCGGCACCCGCTGCACGCGATGGCCGCCGCCCTCGAACTGCAGATGGCGATACGCGCCCGCGCCGGACACGTGTACGATCACTTCCTTGAATCCACCACGCTCGCTGGTGGAGACATCCGAGACCTCGAACCGCCAGCCATTTTTCTCGCAATACCGCCGATACATTTCGAACAAATCGCGGGCAAACAGGGCCGCTTCCTCGCCCCCGGTACCCGCCCGGAGCTCCAGGAAGAACGAGTCCACCGCATTGTCCTCGGCGGCCAGGAACTCATCCTTGATCGCCTCCAGAAGCTGGCGGGCTTTCTCCTCCGCTTCGGGTAGTTCCGCGGCAGCCAGCTCGGCCATCTCCGGGTCGGCCTTGCTCTCGATCATCTGATGCAGGTCCTCGATGGCTTTGGCAGCTTTCTGATACTCGCGATATCGCGTTGCGACCGCCTCCAGCTGGCCCAACTCCTTACCGATCGAAGCGATCTGGTGATGGTCGGCCAGCACGGCCGGGTCGTTCATCGACTCACGCAGCGAATCGAACCGCGCGGCTTTCTCATCCAGCTTACGGAGCAGCGGCAATAGGGTGTTTGATACAGTTTCGGGCATGAATGCCTCAGCTAAGTCTCGGCAATAATAGCAACGAATAAGAAGCAGACGACGCAACGGCGGGTTGGTCGTAGCTAAAGCCGGGTGAGCATGCGGCGTGCGAACATCATGGGCATAAGCATACTCATCATACGTCGCCAATGCCATAGGGTGCTAAGGAGGATGCTAAGGAAGCAGTCGCCCTTCCGCAACGGACAGGACAAGACGTCGGGGCAGAGATAAGGCCCGTGCTGCAAGGGTTTTGCGGTGTCATGGTCACGTCCAACAACCCGCCGACCGCCGGTCCGCAAGAATCTTCTGGACACCCCCAAGCCGGCCTGAAGCGTTAGCGCAAGGTCGGATCGTTCGCGATATCCCGGAAGATCCGGCCCTGCGCTGCGCTCCAGGCCGGCTTAGATGAATCAGCTCTTCTTATACAGATATCCCTGTCAGCCTGAGCTTGGCCGGAAACATCGCACCGGCCGGATCGTACAGATAAGCGGCGGCATAAAGCGATTCAGCTCGGTCGATAATAGTCGCGTTGGTAATCCTTTGGCATCAGCAACCAGGCTCGGCTGGCGTGAATCCCGCCGTCTGTCCGGAACGAGGTCGATTGACATCTGTCCATTAGTCACTACCTATGGCCCACGACATGCCCATCCGCCGTTCTACTCAACCGTGTCTGGTTCTCTTCGCAATGCTGCTGGCTCTCTGCCCGCTTCCGGCCAAAGCGTTGGAACCCGATGAAATCCTGCTCCTGGTCAATCAAAACGTTGCCGAAAGTCGCAGCTTGGCGGAGTTCTACTGCACGTCGCGAAACATCCCCCAGGCACACATCCTGGCCTTGGATCTGCCGCGAGGCGAGGATATCGCCCATAGCGTCTACCGTAGCCAAGTGGTGCCCCGGGTCCGCGAGTTCATCCAGAAGAATGGCTTGGAGGACAAGATCTCCTGCATCGTCACGTTCTACGGGACGCCGCTGCGGATTGGCGCCCGCCAGACCACCGAGGAAGAAAAGCAGGAGACCGCCGCTTTGCAGACGCAACAGAAGCAGCTGCTGGAGCAGGTACACACAATCCTGGCATCGGCAGAGGCAGAGGCTGCCGAATTCGATAAGCAATTTCATCCTGCAACCGGAAATGGCTGGGATCAACTGGCTCCTCGCATCGACGCCGCGATCAGTGTGCTGGCCAAGCGAGCGAGCCAGACAAGCGATCCGCGGGCTCGGGATCAGCGGGCCAAGGCCTTGATCACGACGATACGCCAACTGCATGGCTTGGCTGGGGTGGTCAAGACGATCAATGCCCCGCCCGACGAAATCGTAATCCATCAGAACCCGCAGATGACCTTGAAAGAGGTGGCAGAGCAGGTTCGGCAATACAATTCGGAGGCCGTCCGGTTGCAGCAGGAAGCGTCCACAGCCGCCATTCGGACTCGCTTGCGTGAAATCGCGGGCGAAGCGATGGGATCTGTCGGCCTGATCCGAATGGTTCAATCGCAACTGGAGTACCTCAGCCCAGCCAATTCCGTGGCGGCATTCGACAGTGAACTGTCGCTGCTTTGGTGGAACGCGTACCGAAGTTCGTCCTGGCTGGCGAATCCTCTTTTCTATTACTACCGAGATCGGGCCCAGATCAATCTGCCGCGCACGCTCATGGTCATGCGTCTGGACGCCCCCCAAGCGGGGATGGTCCGCGACATCATTCTCGCCTCGCTCAAAGCCGAGCGAGATGGCCTGAAGGGGCAGGTCGTGCTTGATTGCCGGGGCATGTATCCCAGGCCCGGCGATCCCAACCGGGGCTATGCCGCCTATGACCAGAGCATCCGCAATCTGGCCACCCTGATCGCGACCAAGACCAAGCTGCCGATGCTACACGACGAATCGTCAACCCCCCTGCCACCGGGCTCAGCGACTAATGTGGCGTTGTATTGCGGGTGGTATAGCGTACGCAACTACATTCCCAGCTGCCGGTTCAGCCTGGGTGCAGTAGGCTTTCACGTGGCCAGCTTTGAATTGATCAGTCTGAAGAACCCCCAGGAGACGGGCTGGGTGCGCGGGCTGCTGAATGACAGCATCGCGGCCACGCTGGGATCGGTGGCC